>NZ_JACVAS010000029.1:0-2508 GCF_014852025.1 Ensifer sp. ENS10 | reverse complement strand
GTAAGCGCGTAGGGACCCCCACGTATCATTTGGCGCGCTGATCGGGGATTTTGTGCATGAGTTATGCGGAGAATCCTATGAGCGACAGTGTGAATCAGCCACGAACATTCGAGGTTTTGACGGCGGCGCCGGTGCGGGCGCGACGCAAGCCGCGCGACTGGCCGGACGAGGAGAAGGAGCGCCTGATTGCAGAGACGTTGTTGCCTGGGGCCAATGTCTCGGCGATCGCGCGTGCTGAGGGATTGGATCCCTCGCAGCTTTACGGGTGGCGCCGCAAGGCACTGTCATCGGGGATGGTTGCGCCCCTGACGGAAGCCGCGAAGGAGGAGGTCAAGTTCGCGCGCGTTGAGCCGGTGGCAAGTTCTACGGTGGAAATCGTCATCGGCGATGTCGTGGTGCGCGTCGCCGGCGATATCGAGTCGGATCACCTGGCGAAGATACTTCGGGCGGTCCGCAAGGCATGATCGCGTCCGGCGTCGTCGTTTACGTGTCGTGCCAGCCGGTCGACTTCCGCAAAGGTGCGGCATCCTTGATGGCTCTGGTCAGAGATGGCGGTCTCGACCCGTTCAACGGAGCGCTTTATGTGTTCCGGTCGAAACGGGCGGACCGCGTTCGCATCGTCTGGTGGGATGGCAGCGGCGTCTGCCTCTATTCGAAAACGCTCGAGGAGCAGAGCTTTTGTTGGCCGGGCATATCGGTCGCCAGGATACGCCTGGACCATTCGCAATTAATGGCGCTTCTGGCCGGTCTGGATTGGAAGAAGATCCGGCCAACCAAGGTCAGGCGGCCGTTGCTGACGGGCTGAACAGTACTGCGGCAAGATGAATCATGCTGCTGTAATGATTGGGAAAGCGGCTGTTTTTGTGCTCTACATGACCCCATGGATTTGCCCCTTAGCGACCTGCCGGACGACGTTGATGCGCTGAAAGCGATGGTTCTCGCGTTGGCGCGCGAACAGGCCGCGAAGGAGGTCCGGCTGAAGGTGGCCGAGGCTGAGATCGCGCGGTTGGAGGCGGTTGAGAAGAGCGCCAACGAGCGGATTGCCAACCTGACCTTGATCATGAAGGTTTTGCAGCGCACGCAAAATGGCAAGCGCTCTGAGCGGCTCCGCCTCGGGGTCAACGACGAGCAGGTCTCCTTTGCCTTCGAAGAGGTCGAAACGGGCCTATCGGCAATCCGCAGCGAACTCGACCGCGCGGCCAAAGACAAGCCGAAGCGCGCGCCGCGTCCGCGCAAAGGTTTTGCCGCCCATCTCGAGCGCATCGAGGAGGTCATCGAGCCGGAAATCCCGGCCGGATGCGAGGGGCTGGCAAAGGTTCTGATCGGAGAGGACCGCTCGGAGCGGCTGGACGTCGTGCCGCCGAAGTTCAGGGTTATCGTGACGCGTCGCCCTAAGTACGCTTTCCGGGGCAGCGACGGCGTGGTCCAGGCCCTGGCGCGGGCACACATCATCGAAGGCGGCCTGCCGACCGAACGGCTGCTCGCCTATATCGCCGTTTCCAAATACGCCGATGGTCTTCCTCTTTATCGGCAGGAAGCGATCTATTTGCGTGATGGCGTCGAGATCAGCCGATCGCTGATGGCCCAATGGATGGGGCATCTGGGCTTCGAACTGCAGATGCTGGCCGATTATATCCTGGAGAGGGTCAAGGAGGGCGAAAGGATCTTTGCCGACGAGACGACCCTGCCCACTCTTGCGCCCGGTTCGGGCAAAACCACCAAGGCCTGGCTTTGGGCTTACGCACGCGACGACCGCCCCTATGGCGGAACCAGTCCGCCGATGGTGGCCTATCGTTTTGAAGACAGCAGAGGCGCGGATTGCGTGACGCGTCATCTCTCCGGATTCACCGGCATCCTGCAAGTGGATGGCTACTCGGCCTATACCAGTCTCGCCAAGACGCGGGCGAAAACCGGCAGCAACGAAACGGTCCAGCTTGCAGGATGTTGGGCACATCTACGGCGCAAGTTTTATGACCTGCACATCAGCGGAGTCTCGCAGGCCGCCACAGACACTGTCCTGGCAATGACCGAGCTCTGGCGCATCGAGGATGAAGTTCGCGGTAAGGATGCCGACAGCCGCGCGGCCCGGCGCCAGGAGAAATCCTCGGCCACCGTCGCCAGCCTCTTCGAGCTCTGGGAAAAGGAACTGGGCAAGGTCTCAGGAAAATCCAAAACCGCCGAGGCGATCCGCTACGCGCTCACCCGGCGCGAGGCGCTGGAACGCTTTCTGACGGACGGTCGCATCGAGATCGACTCCAACATCGTCGAACGGGCGATCAGGCCCCAAACGATTACGAGAAAGAATAGCCTATTCGCCGGCAGCGAGGGCGGTGGACGAACTTGGGCGACGGTGGCCACCTTGTTGCAGACCTGCAAAATGAATGGCGTCAATCCGCTCGACTGGCTCTCGCAGACCTTGACCCGCATCGCTCAAGGCTGGCCCGCATCCGAAATCGAAGCCCTCATGCCCTGGAACTTCAGGTCAGACGCCGTCAGCTAACCGCTTAC
>NZ_JACVAS010000028.1:0-2610 GCF_014852025.1 Ensifer sp. ENS10 | reverse complement strand
TTGCGGATTCCGATCTGAAGCCGGCCACCATTCCGATCAAAATCCGGCCACCGTTCCGATTTGAAGCCGGCCACGATTCCAATCAAAGACCGGCCGGTTTCCGGCTCTGAAGATACCCCTTGGGTCAGCAACTTTGGCATCAAGCTTCCCGGTACACGAGGAGAGTTTGATGCCAGCGAAGAGAAGGCTGACCATGCGACAATTACGACAGATGCTCCGGCTTGCCGGAAGCGGGACAAGCAGCCGAGAGATTGCGGTGATCCTCGGCGTTGCCCGCAGCACCGTCCAGGATAACCTGAAGCGGGCTGCGATGGCGGGGCTGAGCTGGCCATTGCCGGGAGAGCTGACAGACGATGCTCTTGAGTCTCGGCTTTTCGCCCGCGCCGGCGTTAAGCAGGGCCAACGGCGACGTCACGAGCCGAACTGGGCACAGCTCTCTATCGAATTGAAGAAGCCCGGCGTGACACTGCTGATCCTGTGGGAGGAATATCGCAGCGTCCATCCCGATGGTTATGGCTATAGCCGTTTCTGCGAGCTGTTCCGCGGGTTCGAGCAGCGCCTTTCGCCGACGATGCGCCAGGAGCATGCGGCCGGCGACAAGGTCTTCGTCGACTATTCCGGTAAGAGGGTGCCGATCGTCGATCGCAAGACTGGCGAAGTCCGCGAGGCGGAGCTGTTCCTTGGCGTGCTCGGCGCATCGAGCTACACCTTCGCCGAGGTGACCTGGACCCAGACCTTACCGGACTGGGTCGGCTCACATGTGCGCATGTTCGCCTTCTTCGGCGGTGTGCCCCGCCTGGTCGTGCCCGACAATCTGAAGTCCGGCGTCAGCCGCGCCAGCTTCTACGATCCCGAGATCAACCGCAGTTACGGCATGATGGCGTCCCACTATGGTGTCGGCGTTCTGCCGGCCCGACCGCGACGCCCGAAGGACAAAGCGAAGGTCGAGAACGGCATGCGCTTCGCCCAGAGTTGCCTTCTCGGCCGCTTGCGCAAACAGACGTTCTTCTCGCTCGCCGAGGCCAATGCCGCAATCGCCGACGTGCTGGAGCGCATCAACAATCATGTCATGCGCCGGTTGGGTGTCAGCCGCCGCCATCTCTTCGAGACGGTCGAACGCGCGGCGCTCGCAAGCTTGCCCGCCGAGGAGTACGAGTTCGCCGAATGGCGCTTTGCGCGGGTCTCGACGGATTACCATGCCGAGTTCAGGAGCTTCTTCTATTCCGTCCCGCACGCGCTCATTCGTCAGCAGGTCGATATCCGGGCGACCGCGCGAATGATCGAGATCTTCCACCGCGGCAAACGCGTCGCGGTCCATCAGCGCCGCTATGGCGGACCGCGCTATGGAACAGACCCCGCGCACATGCCGAGCTCCCACCGCCGATACGCCGAATGGACGCCGGAGCGCTTCCGGCGCTGGGGCGCGTCCATCGGTCCGCAGACCGAAGGGCTGATCGTCGCCATTCTCGCCAGCCGGCCACATCCCGAGCAAGGCTTCAGAACATGCCTCGGCATCCTGCGCCTCTATCGCGACCTCGGCCGCGAGCGCGCCGAGGTCGTTTCGGCACGGGCCGTCGAGATCGGCGGCCTGACCTGCAAGACGATTGCCTCGCTCATCGCAACCCACAAGGCCCCCAGACATTCCACCGAACCCGCCGCCGTCATGGAACACGCCAATCTGCGTGGCCCCGGCTACTTCCATTGAGGAGACACCTGATAATGCTGACCAATCCCACCATCGACATGCTGCGCGAACTCGGCCTGACAGGCATGGCCAGCGCCTATCAGGAGCTCGAGGCGCAGCCGGAAGCCAGACACCTCGAGCATGGCGAATGGCTCGCTCTGCTGCTCGAACGCGAGGCGACCACGCGCCGCCAGAAGCGCTTCGAGGCAAGGGCTCGCGCCGCGAGGCTGCGCCATGATGCCCAGATCGAGAACATCGACTTCCGCGCCGCCCGCGGCCTCGATCGCAATCTCGTCCTGAAGCTCGCCAACTGCGACTGGATCAGGCACCACCATAGCCTCTTGCTGATCGGACCCGCCGGCGTCGGCAAGAGCTGGCTGGCCTGCGCGCTCGGACACAAGGCATGCCGCGAGGACTTCTCCGTCGCCTATCATCGCCTGCCCAGGCTGTTCGCCACCCTTGCGCTGGCGCGCGGCGACGGCCGATATCCCAAGGTCCTCAAGGCGCTCGCCAGAACCGACCTGCTCATCCTCGACGACTGGGGTCCGGAGAAGCTCAACGACGAGCAGCGGCGCGATCTCCTGGAGATCGTCGAGGACCGCTACGAGAAGCGATCCACCATCGTCACCAGCCAGCTGCCCGTCGATCACTGGTATGACATGATCGGCAATCCTACGATCGCCGATGCAATCCTCGACCGCCTTGTCCACAACGCCTACCGCATCGAACTGCACGGCGAGAGCTTGCGAAAGCAGCGTCAAACACCATCCGCCGCTTGACCGCGCGACAATCACGCGCCATGCAAAACAACGACCCAGGGGAGCATCAACTGGCCGGCTTCAGATCGGAATGGTGGCCGGAATGAAATCGGAATAGGTGGCCGGCTTCGTTTCGGAATCAGCGGCCGACTTCACCGGAATACGCAT
>NZ_JACVAS010000027.1:0-2782 GCF_014852025.1 Ensifer sp. ENS10 | reverse complement strand
CTACAGCCTGCTCTCTGTTGTCTCTGAAGAGTTTCCACTTTGTCGGCCGGAAGGCGATGCGGCTGTGGTCGCCGGCGGCGGCGCGTTCGGGCGACAGCTCGATCTCGACATGCGGATGGTTGCGGCCAAGGTCGAGTTCGAGATGGCGGGTGCCGGCAACGCGGCGGCTGGCGGTGACGAGGCCGGCGAGACAGCCGCCGCAGCCGTCGATCAGCTCGATGTCGTGCGGGCGGAAGTGCAGATTGGCCGGCCCGTCCGGCTCGGCCGGAGCCCTGAGCCCGATCGGCCGGTCCTCGAACCAGATCTCGCCGTTCTGGAGCGTGACGGCGAGCGCGTTCGACTGGCCGATGAAGCCGAAGACGAAGGGCGAAACCGGATGGTCGTAGATCTCGTCGGGGGTGCCGACCTGTTCGATCGCGCCCTTGCTCATGACGACGACGCGGTCGGCCAGTTCCAGCGCCTCCTCCTGGTCGTGGGTGACGAAGATCGTCGTGTGGCCGGTGCGGTCATGGATCTCGCGCAGCCACTTGCGCAGTTCCTTGCGCACCTGGGCGTCGAGCGCGCCGAAGGGCTCGTCGAGCAGCAGCACGTTCGGCTCGACCGCCATGGCGCGGGCGAGCGCCACGCGCTGGCGCTGGCCGCCGGACAGCTGCGCCGGATAGCGTTTGTCGAGACCGGAGAGCTGCACCAGATCGAGCAGGTCGAGCGCCCGCTTGCGGATCTCGGCGGCCGGCGGCCGGCGATTGCCCGGGCGCACCTTGAGGCCGAAGGCGACGTTGTCGAGCACCGTCATGTGGCGGAACAGGGCATAGTGCTGGAAGACGAAGCCGATGTTGCGCTGCTGCACCGTCTTTTGCGAGGCATCCTCGTCGCCGAAGAAGATCGTGCCGCCGGTCGGGCTTTCGAGCCCGGCAACGAGACGCAGCAAGGTCGTCTTGCCGGAGCCGGAGGGGCCAAGCAGCGCGATCAGCTCGCCGGAGCGGATGTCGAGCGAGACGTCGTCGAGCGCCGGGAAGCGGCCGAATTCCTTGCGGATGTTGTGAACGCGCACGTCCATAGCGTTTGACCTTTCAATGCCTGCGGCTGGCGGCGATCTCGGCGCTGTAGCGGATCTCCAGCGCCGTCTTCAAAATCAGGGTGATCAGCGCCAGCAGCGCCAGCAACGCCGCCACCGCAAAGGCGGCGACGAAGTTGTATTCATTATAGAGGATTTCGACCTGCAACGGCATGGTGTTGGTCTCGCCGCGGATATGGCCGGAGACCACCGAGACGGCGCCGAACTCGCCCATGGCGCGGGCGTTGCAGAGCAGCACGCCGTAAAGCAGCCCCCATTTGATGTTCGGCAGCGTCACGAACCAGAAGGTCTGCCAGCCCGACGCCCCCAAGGACAGGGCTGCCTCCTCGTCGCTACTGCCCTGTTCCTGCATCAGCGGGATCAGCTCGCGGGCGACGAAGGGGAAGGTGACGAAGACGGTGGCGAGCACCAGACCGGGCACGGCAAACAGGATCTGGATGCCGTGGCTCTGCAGCCAGGGACCGATCAGGCTGTGCGAGCCGAACAACAGCACGAAGACGAGGCCGGAGATGACCGGCGAGACCGAGAACGGCAGGTCGATCAGCGTCGTCAGGAACGCCTTGCCCTTGAACTCGAACTTGGCGATCGCCCAGGCGGCGGCGACGCCGAAGACGAGGTTGAGCGGCACGGCGATGGCAGCGACGGTCAGCGTCAGGCGGATGGCCGAGAAGGTCTCGGTGTCCCCGAGCGCGGCAACGAACTCGGCCGGTCCCTTGCGCAGCGCCTCGGTGAAGACGGCGGCGAGCGGCAAAAGCAAAAACAGCGCGACGAAGACAAGCGCCGTGATCGTCAGGGTCAGCCGGGCAAAGCGGCTTTCCGAGGTGGCGGCAGCCAGCGCCGGCAAGGCCCGTTGCGGCCCGGATGCGGTCAGATCATGCGACATAGACATATCTCCGCCGGCTCCAGGCCTGGATCGAGTTGATGAGGAGCAGCATGGCGAAGGAGATCGCCAGCATCACCGCGGCAATGGCGGTGGCGGCAGCATAGTTAAACTCTTCAAGCCTGATGACGATCAGAAGCGGGGCGATCTCCGAGACATAAGGCAGGTTGCCGGCGATGAAGATCACCGAGCCGTATTCGCCGACGCCGCGGGCAAAGGCGAGCGCAAAGCCGGTGAGGCCGGCCGGCAGCAGTCCCGGCAACAATACCCGGCTGATCGTCTGGAAACGGCTGGCGCCAAGGGTGGCTGCGGCTTCTTCCACCTCCTTGTCGATCTCCTCCATGATCGGCTGCACGGTCCTGACAACAAACGGCAGGCCGACGAAGATCAGCGCGACGACGATGCCGGATGGCGTAAAGGCGATCTTGAGCCCGAGCGGCTCGATGAACTGGCCGATCCAGCCGTTGCCGGCATAAAGCGTCGTCAAGGCAATGCCGGCGACCGCGGTCGGCAGCGCGAACGGCAGGTCGACCATGGCGTCGATCACCCGTTTGCCGGGGAAACGATAGCGCACCAGCACCCAGGCGAGGATGACGCCGAAGACGAGGTTGATGATCGCGGCGAGAAACGCCGTGCCGAACGAGATCTTCAGGGCATTGAGCGTGCGCGGATCGAGCGCCAGCTCAAAGAACTTGGCCCAGCCGAGCCCGCTTGCCCGCCACACCAGCCCCGACAGCGGGATCAACACGATCAGCACCAGCCAACTCAGCGTGATCCCGAGCGACAGCCCAAAGCCAGGCAAAACACTCGGCTGGCGAAATCGCCAG
>NZ_JACVAS010000026.1:0-3105 GCF_014852025.1 Ensifer sp. ENS10 | reverse complement strand
TTGTTTCTCTTGCGTTTTGCAGACCTGGCAGCGACCTACTCTCCCGCGTCTTAAGACGAAGTACCATCGGCGCTGGGGCGTTTCACGGCCGTGTTCGGAATGGGAACGGGTGCAGCCACCCCGCCAGAACCACCAGGTCGGCAAAGCGCAAGATTTACGCCTAGCTTGGCGCAAACCGAATGAGAAGCTGGTTGAAGTTTTCACTTCATTTGTTTTGAACACGTCGCTCATCTCAAGGCGAATGCAAAAGCATTCGTCCGAACGTGATGAGCATGAGCAATGGGAACGATCAAGCCAATCGAACGATTAGTACTGGTAAGCTTCATGCGTTGCCGCACTTCCACACCCAGCCTATCAACGTGGTCGTCTTCCACGGTTCTCAAGGGAATACTCGTTTTCAGGTTGGTTTCCCGCTTAGATGCCTTCAGCGGTTATCCATTCCATATATAGCTACCCTGCTATGCCCTTGGCAGGACAACAGGTCCACCAGAGATATGTCCATCCCGGTCCTCTCGTACTAGGGACAGATCCTGTCAATATTCCTACACCCACGGCAGATAGGGACCGAACTGTCTCACGACGTTCTGAACCCAGCTCACGTACCGCTTTAATTGGCGAACAGCCAAACCCTTGGGACCTGCTCCAGCCCCAGGATGCGATGAGCCGACATCGAGGTGCCAAACAACCCCGTCGATATGGACTCTTGGGGGTCATCAGCCTGTTATCCCCGGCGTACCTTTTATCCGTTGAGCGATGGCCCTTCCACGCGGGACCACCGGATCACTATGACCGACTTTCGTCTCTGCTCGACTTGTCAGTCTCGCAGTCAGGCGGGCTTATGCCATTGCACTCGACGACCGATTTCCGACCGGTCTGAGCCCACCATCGCGCGCCTCCGTTACTCTTTCGGAGGCGACCGCCCCAGTCAAACTACCCACCATACACTGTCCCGGATCCGGATAACGGACCGCGGTTAGACATCCATGACGATAAGGGTGGTATTTCAAGGATGGCTCCACAAGAACTGGCGTCCCTGCTTCAAAGCCTACCACCTATCCTACACATGCCGACACGAATGCCAGTGTAAAGCTATAGTAAAGGTGCACGGGGTCTTTCCGTCTGACCGCAGGAACCCCGCATCTTCACGGGGAATTCAATTTCACTGAGTCTATGCTGGAGACAGCGGGGAAGTCGTTACGCCATTCGTGCAGGTCGGAACTTACCCGACAAGGAATTTCGCTACCTTAGGACCGTTATAGTTACGGCCGCCGTTTACTGGGGCTTCGATTCAGAGCTTGCACCCCTCCTCTTAACCTTCCAGCACCGGGCAGGCGTCAGACCCTATACGTCGTCTTGCGACTTCGCAGAGCCCTGTGTTTTTGATAAACAGTCGCTACCCCCTGGTCTGTGCCACCCCATCTGACTTGCGTCAAAAAGGGTCACGCTTCTTCCGAAGTTACGCGTGCAATTTGCCGAGTTCCTTCAGCATAGTTCTCTCAAGCGCCTTGGTATACTCTACCTGACCACCTGTGTCGGTTTCGGGTACGGTCTATAATGGTGGAGCTATTTCCTGGAACCGCGTCCCCGCCTGGACAATCCAATAAGTCCAAACAAGTTAAGCGATCCGTCACTACCACCAGGCCCACGAATATTAACGTGGTTCCCATCGACTACGCGTGTCCGCCTCGTCTTAGGGGCCGGCTAACCCTGCTCAGATTAACTTTAAGCAGGAACCCTTGGTCTTTCGGCGAGAGGGTCTCTCACCCTCTTTATCGTTACTCATGTCAACATTCGCACTTCCGATACCTCCAGGACCCCTCACGGGTATCCCTTCACAGGCTTACGGAACGCTCCGCTACCACACGTCTTGCGACGTATCCTCAGCTTCGGTGCATGGCTTTAGCCCCGTTACATTTTCGGCGCAAAGACCCTTAATTAGACCAGTGAGCTGTTACGCTTTCTTTAAATGATGGCTGCTTCTAAGCCAACATCCTGGTTGTTTTGGGATCCTCACATCCTTTCCCACTTAGCCATGACTTGGGGACCTTAGCTGGAGGTCAGGGTTGTTGCCCTTTTCACGACGGACGTTAGCACCCGCCGTGTGTCTGCCGACTAGTACTCCTCGGTATTCGGAGTTTGGTTAGGATCAGTAAGACGGTGAGTCCCCATAGCCCATCCAGTGCTCTACCCCCGAGGGTATTCGGTCGACGCACTACCTAAATAGTTTTCGCGGAGAACCAGCTATTTCCGAGTTTGATTGGCCTTTCACCCCTAACCACAAGTCATCCCAATCTATTGCAACAGATGCGGGTTCGGTCCTCCAGTTGGTGTTACCCAACCTTCAACCTGCTCATGGCTAGATCACTCGGTTTCGGGTCTAATGCGACGAACTGAACGCCCTGTTCAGACTCGCTTTCGCTGCGCCTTCACCTATCGGCTTAAGCTTGCTCGTCACACTAAGTCGTTGACCCATTATACAAAAGGTACGCTGTCACCCTTGCGGGCTCCAACTGTTTGTAGGCATCCGGTTTCAGGTTCTATTTCACTCCCCTTGTCGGGGTGCTTTTCACCTTTCCCTCACGGTACTTGTTCGCTATCGGTCATGCACGAGTACTTAGGCTTGGAGAGTGGTCTCCCCATGTTCAGACAGGATTTCACGTGTCCCGCCTTACTCAAGGACACTGAGTGTTCTACGTGTAAGGGGCTATCACCCTCTACGGCCGACCTTTCCATGTCGTTCCACTTTATTCCTCAGTGCCACTGGCCTGGTCCGCGTTCGCTCGCCACTACTTGCGGAGTCTCGGTTGATGTCCTTTCCTGCAGGTACTTAGATGTTTCAGTTCCCTGCGTTCGCTTCTTACCCCTATGTATTCAGAGTAAGATACCTTTAAACAATACTTGGAAACCTAAGCCGTACTTGCGTACGACTTAAATTTTCCAAGCATTTAAGGTGGGTTCCCCCATTCGGAGATCCATGGATCAAAGCTCATTCGCAGCTCCCCACGGCTTATCGCAGCGTATCACGTCCTTCATCGCCTGTGCATGCCAAGGCATCCACCAAATGCCCTTCTTTCACTTGATCGTTCTCATTGCCAATGCTCATCC
>NZ_JACVAS010000025.1:0-7471 GCF_014852025.1 Ensifer sp. ENS10 | reverse complement strand
TGTCGCTTCGCGACATTGCCGCGCAACTGGACCAGATGGGCGAACGGCCTGTGCGCGGCGGCAAGAAGTGGCAGCCCTCCTCCGTTCGAGACTTGCTGGACGAAGCCCACCGCTTCGGCCTTATCCGCCGCTGAGGGCCCGGTTCATCAGGCGACCGATCACGCGGCTCCAGACCGACGGCAGCAACTTCTCTGAGGTGACGGAAAATCCACTGAATCTGGTAGAGTCCGCCGATCTTGGCCCATGTCGCATCGCAGGAAAACAGCTAATTGAGATCCGATGATCCTCGAAGACTGACAAGGTAAATCTGCGTCAAGCACCGCTTTATCCGCCACCCGATCGTGGGCCTATTCGACTCGGTACGCTTTGCGGCGGTGGTCCAGGCGTCGTTGCCTTCTCGGATCGCGTGCCTTAGCGTTGCCGTTCGGTGCATGTCGATTGCCCCCGTCTACGCGAGCGTACATGCGCTTGCTATTCGGGCCATATGGCGATCCTACCGCTAGCGGCCGACATAGTTGCGGTCGATCAGCCTACGCATTGGCGCTTGATCGCGTCGCGGCGTTAGCCAACGGCTCTCGGAACGGCAAATGCAGAACTTCGGCACATTTGTCTGGACGCTGAGCTGGCGGTTCTGGTGACGCGTCGCCATTCGGTTGGAGTGCGTTATGTTATCTCCACCCAGACCGCTGCAATGTTCTTTAACGATAGATTGTGGTTGGCAGAGCGGTCCCCGGTGACACCGCATAGTCCGCTCGTTACTTCGGTACCGCGCATAGGAGACGGAGGCGATCGCTTTAGGGTACCCGAGCAAGCATGGGGACGATAGTAGTCGTCGCATTGTCCATTGGCGCAGGCAATGAAGCTATCGCTGGTCAAGCGGTGCCAATTTCTCCCGAAGCAAATGGGCCTCCTTGCTGTCAACTGAGAACAGAAACGGCCTTGCACAGGGTGCTTGCAACAATGTCAAAGCGCCAAGCTCGGGGTTCGGCGAAACTGTTGCCGACACTGCGCGTAGCGGAGGAATGCGAGAATGTGGGTCCCGCAGGGCAATAAGAAATGGCCCGGAAGGCAGGCTCTTTGGTTCGCCAAAAGTTGAATTGTCCCATGACAACGAAAGCAGATGACCTGGTTGACCCAGCAAGACCCCATCGACCACGATCTGAAATCGGCGAAATCGGAAAGGAAGCCTGACGGCTCCTTGGCTGTTTTGTTAAGTTCAGGGTTTCTGGCGACGAACGATTTATGGCGCTCGCGTACATGGGGATCAAAGACGACGCGGTAGTCGGATTTGTCCCCACGACCACGACATCAGCGTATTGGACATCGTCAAGGTCCAATGGGGCGTACATCGAACAGGCGTCCGCCCTCCCCCCGAGACCTGAAATCGCGAAAGCGATCGCAGAAGTAAACAACGAAACCGCATATGAACTCCATTGCTGCGATCGGCCTTAGTCAACCTGGAATTCTAATCGCGGCGGAAGGATGACCGAGGAATCTGCTCACCGCTGAGACGCCAGCCGTCTTTCTGCTCCTTGCCCCAGCGTGACTTCACAGCCCTAATCCGGTAGCGGCTGACGATCTCGACAATGTCTCGTGTGCGTGTCGCCCGCACGCTCCATTCAGTATCGAATTCGCCTCCCGAGGATCGAATGGCGGAGTTCGCCGCCGCCGAGGATTCAAAGGAGGCAGTGTGCTTCGAAGGGTCGGTTCGGATTCGGGTGCGCTAGGCGCGGAGTGCCCCATACACGGGCCATGCATCTGGCATATGGCTATCGTACCGCCGGTCGAAGGGGGCTCGGTCCACTTCATTCGGAACATCGGCAAGCACCGTGGCTTCAAGTCATTGAAAAGCCGCCTGGTTGGCCCCGGAGGCGGCGCGATGCACTGATCGGTATAGTTGATGAAGCGGAGCTCAGCTGAGCGCATACTCGCTGAAATGACAAAACCCTGACAGCTGTCAGGGTTTTTTAGAGAGCCAATCCCGGCTTAGAAGCGCGCCGGCCCCTTGGCTTCATCTCCATCTGATTACGCGAGCAGACGGAAAGTCGCCGCGTCGGCAGCGTTGAGTTGCCCTGGCCTTCGACCGCAGCTCGCTGTGTAATCTTCGGGCATCCTTACATGGCGGCTACGATAGTCGGCTCAGGTGGACCAAAAAACCCTGACAGCTGTCAGGGTTTTGGATGTGATTTTCGCTCAATGCGGATGAGTGAATGCGAAGCTCTATTGGGTCTCTCAGGCCTCCGACTACCCACTGGGCAGGTGTGCAGATCTGTGACAGGGCGCAAAGAGTTGAGACGATCGAGGCGAACTATGACGCGCACGCCGGCGTCGAATTTGTAAGCCGGCAGCATATTTCGTATGGCGACGATGGCGCCGTTCTGAGAGTACAAAACCCTGACAGCTGTCAGGGTTTTGTAGAGAGACCCAGGCTTAGGAGGACGCCGGGCCCTCTGCTTCATCTCCATCTCACTACGCGCGCAGACCGATAGCCGCCGCGTCGGCAGCGTTGAAATGCCGTGGTCTCCAAGCCCAGCTCGGTGTCTGATCTTCGGGCATCCTCACGTGGCGGCTACGATCGCCGGCGGGCGAGGACCAAAAACCCTGACAGCTGTCAGGGTTTTGAGCTATTCGACCTCACGGATTATCTGGCCATGGTGGGCCACGATTGCGGCCCGAACGGTGCGGTCGCGACCTGGCGCGACCTTTTGTCTGCGGCTGTCGTGGTTCGATCGATGCTCGGGGTCAGTCCGAGCGCCTATGAGAGGCCTGCGGAATTCTTGGAGCGGAGAATGCAGCCGCCGTCATAGCGTGTATTCTCGAAAGGGCAGGGGCACATCTATTCAGCCGGCGGCTATTAGCGCAATTTGACGCGAAAGGCCGAGCGCGGCGAGTTTTCGCTTTGGCCAATGCTGATGGCTGATGCGCGCTGGCACAACTCACGTTGCCCCCAGGGACTTGCTGCGCGGTAACGCCATTATCCATTTATTGGAGCAACCACGCCTCCTGAAGCGCTTCGGTCCAACGGGCAGCGCTCCTCGTGCTCCGCTGGCGGTCACTCACGCTAGGGTGGCCCACCTCCTTCTACGCCAGACATTTTTCGTTGCGCCAAACTGTGAGGTCTAATGAACCATCGCGATTCTGCCCTTGTTGTTGATCATCATTGTCCTCATGCAAACAGAATCTCGGGAGCGATGATGAAAACGGACGACCGCGAACTCATCGTCGTGATGAAACGCTATTTTGCGGTGAAGGCCGAATTGGCCACACTTACGGCGGAGTTGGAAGCGGAGCGAAAGGCGGCCGGTGCGCAAATTGGCGTGTTCTACGATCCGCGACAAAATGCCGAGCGCGCCGCCGACCTCCAACGCTCGCATCACTTGAAGGCAGAGATGGCGTCGCTTATGCAGCGGGCCGAAGCCTGGGGAAGGGCGGCAGTAGCCGCTGACCTGCGCGATAGATCGGAGGCGGGAGGTGAGCCAGAAGAGTGGCAACCGTTTGAGAGACGAGCCGATACATTGTTCGGCGCGTAGTCTCGCCTAGACGATCAGCCGGGCCGCTCGTCCATTCATTCGTTCGGCGTTATTGTAGTAACTCGTCGCCTTGGTCACCGATTTATGCAGCGACTGCTGCATCGCTTCCGGCAGGGGAATGCCACGGTTGGCAGCCCCAGTCAGGTCAGTCCGAGCGCCTATCCGGAGGCCTGTGCGGGGACGGAGAACGCAGCGGCCACCATGGCATGCATTTTGGAAAATGGGCAGGGCAGATCAACTTGGCCGGCGGCAACTTGCGCGATCTGACGTGAAAGGCGGAGCGCTGGGAGTTGTCGCGTGCGCCGATGCCGATCGAGCGACTGGGAACCAATGGGAGGAGTGGACAGACGAGTTGGAGCGAATACGGCGGACCATTTAGGGATCGCGGTCAGCGTTATGACTTCTGTTCGCTAGAGGTTCAGAGAATACCGCGTGTGCCTTCGTTCACCAGTTCTCGTGAGTGCTCCTTTTTCGACCAAATCTTGCAGATCACGGGTGGCAGTCGCTCGAGATGTGTTGGTGATCGAGATATAGTTTTCCGCACTTAGACCACCTCGAAAGCCAGCGAGGCCCTCGCGGAACATCCGCGCGATGACCTCTTCTTGACGTTCGTTAAACTGGTCGCGGAAGCGATCGAAATATTGCGCCTTGGCAAGATGAAACGCGACGCGTTTTAGCGTCGTCTGCTGCGCCTCAAGGATGGTCTCGGCAAAGTAGACAAGCCATTCCGTTATATCGAGTGTCCGCTGATGCTGCTCAAGCTGATCGTAGTATGCTTTTCGGTAACGCTCGATAGTGAAGGCTAAGGCAATGAGGCTGGGCTGCCCGATATTTTGTGCAAGTGACTTCTCGGCCAGCGCTCGACCCAGCCGCCCATTGCCATCCTCGAACGGATGTATGCTTTCGAAGTAGAGGTGACCAATCCCGGCGCGTGTGAGGGCAGGGAGGGGAGTTTCAGCCCCGGGTGCAGATCGGTTGAACCACTCGATATATGCCGCCATCTCCGTGGGTACGCGTATCGATGGGGGAGCCTCGAAATGGATAACGGTCTTATCGTAGCGACCGGACACGATCTGCATGGCATCCTCATGTGTTCGGTACGCGCCAATAGTTGCGAGGTGACGGTTCCCGGCCATCAACATCCCGTGCCAACGAAACAGTGTTTTATCGTCCAAGCGCGTGGACCAGTTTGCATAGACGTCAACCATCATCTCTGCGACGCCGCGCTCCTGTGGCCTCACAGGTCGTGTGTCTGCCTCGAGACCAAACTGTCTGCGCAGCGAGGATTGCACACTTAAACGATCGAGCACTTCGCCCTCGATCGCGGAGGTCTTGATCGCCTCCTCGCTAAGCAGCTCGATGCGAATCTGGCTGCGGTCATCATCACTGGCATGACGGATTGCACCAATGACTTCGCCCGACGAGAGGAGGAACTGCCGTTCGAGCGGCGCAAGCCGGGCGGCATCATACTTGAAGTCGGGCCAACCTTGATGTGTCCAGCTCCAATTCATGAGTTATAGATTTCCTTTCTATAACTCACTTTTGACCGAGAAAATGAGCTATAGCAAGTGCGTCAATAGCTCAATCACGCTGGCAGAAGAGAGCTGTAGTGTAGCTACATGGTGGCTGGAATTGATCGTCCAGCGCTATGCCGCTCGCACCAAGGGAAGGGGATAGCCGCAAGAAGCCGAGAACTTCGGTGCTAAATCGGAGGCAAGATCCGGAGAGGGGAGAGGGAGCAGGCAGGAAGAACTAGCACCCGCGCCCCGGGCTGGCAGCACTGAGCTGAAGCCGCGGAGCGGTAGCGACTACCGCCGCGTGGCGCTGCAGATCCTCAAGAGCGGAGCCTGGAAGTCCGTGCCCTCAGTGGCCGCTGGAACGCGACATGCAGCGGGCGGTTGGCCCCGTTGGGTGCAGTTCCAGGCGATCGCCGGTAGGTCAGTTGTCAGCCGTTCTTTTTCGTCGTTAGTGTGGCCAAATCAATGGCTTTCTTGCCAACCTTTGGGGAGGAAGCATTGAAAACCGTGGCACGTTGAGATCTGTGCGCGGTATCAAGGTGTTGATATTAGCCTGTCCGGCCGCTTAAACCTTCATAGGCGCCGAAGCCACATCGGCTTTTCGGAAATCGGAGCAACATTTATGACCCGCCAACTGTCTCTCCCACGCGACCGAATTTCCGTGCTTCTGCTGGAAGGCATTAGCCAGACCGCGGTGGACTACTTTTCTTCTTCTGGCTACACCAACCTCATTCATTTGCCGAAGGCGCTCGACGACAAGGATCTTAAGCGCCACATCGCCGACGCTCATATCATCGGCATTCGTTCCCGCACGCAGCTGACGGACGAGATTTTCGAATCCGCCAAGAAATTGTTCGCCGTTGGCTGTTTTTCCGTCGGTACGAACCAAGTCGATCTGGATGCAGCGCGGCGGCGCGGCATTCCGGTGTTCAATGCACCTTATTCAAACACGCGATCGGTGGCCGAGCTTGTGATCGGCGAGATTATCATGCTGACACGGCAGATCTTTCCGCGCTCGGCTTCCGCGCATCAAGGTGGGTGGGAGAAGTCCGCTGTCGGCAGCCGGGAGGTCCGCGGCAAAACGCTCGGCATTGTCGGCTACGGCAATATCGGATCGCAGCTCAGCGCGCTTGCCGAAAGCATGGGCATGGTCGTGCGCTACTTCGATCTTTCCGATCGGCTGCGCCGGGGCAATTCGGAGTCGATGGCTTCGCTCGGCGACCTTCTCGAAATCTCTGACTATGTGACAATGCACGTTCCCGAAACACCCTCGACGCATAACATGATCACCGAAACCGAATTGCGCCGCATGAAGAAGGGCGCCATCTTCATCAACAATTCTCGCGGCACGGTGGTCGATCTCGATGCGCTTGCGAAAGTCCTGAACGACGGGCATCTAGCGGGTGCCGCGGTGGACGTGTTCCCCAAGGAGCCGGCATCGAACAACGAGCGTTTTGAGACGCCGTTGCAAGGCTTGAGCAATGTTATTCTGACGCCGCATATCGGCGGCTCCACTGAGGAAGCCCAAGAGCGCATCGGCGGGGAGGTTTCAAGGAAGCTGGTCGAGTATTCCGACATCGGCTCAACGATGGGCGCCGTCAACTTTCCGCAGGTACAGCTGCCTGAGCGCCCGAACGGCACGCGTTTCATTCACGTGCATGAAAACCGCCCCGGCATGCTCATCCAGCTCAACGAGATCTTCTCGTCGCGCGGGCTGAACATCGTCGCTGAGTTCCTTCAGACGCTTGGCGACACGGGCTATGTGGTGGTCGAGGCCGAAGGAATTTCCGCAAATGCCGACGAGGTTCTTCAGGCCCTACGCGAAATTCCTGGAACGATACGAACGCGATTGGTCTACTGACAGCTGACCGGGGCTCAGCGCATCAGCGAATGATCGCCTTTGGTTTGGTTGCCATCGCTGAGATCGCAGGCCTGGTGGAGCCGCGTGCGGCCGGAGCTGCTCCGCCGTTCCCGCATGAGGCGTTCAGGAACTTTCGGGGAGGGGAGAGCGAGCAGGGACCGGAAGAACCCGCCGCCGCGCACGGGCCGTTCTCCCATCTGGTCCAGTTGCGGGGCAATGTCGCGAAGCGATAGGTCGGGATCGGCGATGGCGATCGCTGCCACCGACCGCAGGGTGTGACGAAACCGCATCGGCGGGCTTCTATTTGAGCGATTTGGCACCGGCGAAGATCGGCGGACTCTACCAGATTCAGTGGATTTTCCGTCACCTCAGAGAAGTTGCTGCCGTCGGTCTGGAGCCGCGCGATCGGCCGCCTGATGAACCGGGCCCTCAGCGACGGATAAGGCCGAAGCGGTGGGCTTCGTCCAGCAAGTCTCGAACGGAGGAGGGCTGCCACTTCTTGCCGCCGCGCACAGGCCGTTCGCCCATCTGGTCCAGTTGCGCGGCAATGTCGCGAAGCGACA
>NZ_JACVAS010000024.1:0-15238 GCF_014852025.1 Ensifer sp. ENS10 | reverse complement strand
GGCGGCATTCCTGGCGAGCGCGTCGCGGACGTTCTGATCGTCCCAGGAGTTCATCGAGGTGCGTTCGAGAATGTCGTTTTCCGGGAAGACGGCGAGCAGTTCGGGATAGGTGTGGCCGGAGAAGGACTCGGTTTCGACGGTGGTGATGGTCGTTGGAATGTTGAAGACCTTTGCGGCCTTGGCGAGACCGACGACGTTGTTCTTCAGCACCTGCCGATCGATCGACTGAACGCCGAAGGCCATCTGCGGCTGCTGGTCGATGAAGATCAGTTGGCTGTTCTGGGGGGTCAGGACTTCGAGTTTGCTGGACATGGGCTTTCTCCTCTTTGAGCTGGTTGGCAAGCGGGGCGTCGGTGCCCGGCCTTGGCCGGTCTGGGGTGAACTGGTTTGGTGAGAACAGGTGTAGCCGACCGGGTTGCGCTGCTGAATTGCAATAATGATTTCGATTGAATTGCGTAAAATGAAACAAAGGTTGGGTTGGTGAGCCCCGAACTCCGTCGATTGATCTCTCGGATGCCAGGGCGGGTGGGTCGCGGTTGCTCGCTGGTCCTGGGCCTTGGATGCCGGGGCAAGTCCAGAGAGGCACCCGCGCAACGTCCCATCTGATCAAACCGGGTGAATCATGTCACGCGCATAGGCAAGTCCGATCCCGTATCCGCCCGCATGCGCTTCTACGATCGCCCGGGCACCATCGTAGGTCTCCTTGCGCGTCCAGTCCCGCTGAAGCTCGAGGAGAAGCTGCAGCCAGGACGTCATCGTCGCGCCTGCCTTCTCCATCCTTCGCAACGCAAGGGCGTGGCTCTCCGCGGTGATGCCGCCGCATGTGTCGGCTACGACGAAGACCTCATAACCATCAGCAAGCGCGGAAAGAACGGGGAAGGAGACGCATGCTTCGGTCAAGAGACCGGAGACGACGAGCTTGCGGCGGCCGGTTTTGACGACCGCGTCACGAACGCCGTCGTCCTCCCAGGCATTCATGTTGCGCCGCTCGATCACCGGAACGTCTGGGATGACGCTTCTGATCATCGGCATCAGGGGGCCGCTATAGACCTTGGATGCGGAGGTCGACACGACGATCGGCAGGTTGAAAACGCGCGCAGTTTTGGCAAGAGCCACTGTGTTTCCGACCAGCAACTGGCGATCGCCGGATCCCACGCCGAAGGCGAGTCCAGCCTGCTGGTCGACGATCAGGAGCAATGGCTCGTCGGGTGTCAGAAGGGGAATGGGCGTCATTTCTTTTACTCCAGGGAATAGCTCACAGCTGGATAAGATAGCGGTCCGGCTTGCCGGCGGCTTGAACGCAAAGGCGGCATTTTGCCGAAAGCAATTGGATTTGGTCGGCTGTGACCGCGTTCGTCGACGGCGATCGGCGCACGCCCGCGCGATCAGCTGCATGACCGCTTCCCGCTTCGTTGCACGAGATCGAATCCCGTACCGCGCGCGTGGTCTCTGGGGCGAGCCGCGTCTTGCCTCAGCGATATGGACAGCGCTGGCGTGCGCCGCCTGCATGCGAATCCGGGTCTTTACGGGAAGCGAACCTCTGTTTGAGTCCCCGATAAAAAAGCATTCCTTCATGCTCTTGACATTATGCAATCGATTGCGTTAAAGGATATGCAATCGATTGCATAGTTGGAGAGATCCCATGGACGCAGCAGAGACGAAAGCTAGGCCCATCCACGTTATCGGAAATCAGGCGGAGGTGACGGGAGTGGTGCTCGACGCGATGTCGCGAGCGACCAGCGCCCGCCTCAGAGAAATCATGGAATCGCTCGTCAAGCATCTGCATGCCTTCGCCCGCGAAGTCCGCCTCAGCGAGGATGAATTCGAGCAGGGGATCGATTTCCTCAACCGGATAGGACAGGCGACCAACGACGCTCACAATGAGGGCGTGCTGTTCTCCGATGCGCTCGGCTTTTCCACCCTGGTCTGCCTGCTGAACAACGGCCAGAACGGCGCGACGGAAACCGCCGCGGCGTTGCTCGGGCCCTTCTGGCGGATGCATTCGCCGTCGACCGAAAACGGTGGTTCGATCATCCGCTCGCAGACGCCCGGCCCGGCCCTCTTCGCTGAATGCCGCATCACCGATCCCGACGGCAAGCCGATCGAAGGCGTCGAGATCGACGTCTGGCAGGCGTCTCCAGCCGGCCTTTACGAGAACCAGGACCCGGACCAGGCAAACATGAACCTGCGCGGCAAATTCCGGACCGATGCGCAGGGTCGCATTTCTTTCCGCTCGGTGAAGCCCGCGGGCTATCCGGTGCCGACCGACGGGCCGGTGGGCGAGTTGCTGCGCGCGCAACTGCGCCATCCCTACCGCCCGGCGCACCTGCATTTCCTCTGCTTCAAGCCGGGCTACAAAACCCTCATCACCCAGATATTCGTCGATGACGACGAGCATCTGGAAAGCGATGTGGTGTTCGGCGTCACCCGCCACCTGATCGGCGATTTCACGCAAGGCGCCGGCGCGCCGCCGGCTGCCGATGTGACCGGCCCCTGGTACCGGCTTGCCTATGAATTCGTGATGGAATGCGGCGAAGCCAAGCTTCCGGCTCCGCCGATCCGCTGACCCCAACATAAGAAAACGGATGTATCTCATGTCGAACACAGAACAGCTGAAACGCGAAACCTATCCCCGTTCGCTCGAAGGCAAGGTTGCACTCGTCGTCGGTGGCGCCGGCGCCATCGGCGCCGCAACCAGCCGCATGCTCGCAGCGGCAGGAGCGACGATCGTCGTCACGCATATGGACACGGAGCGTGATACGCTGGCGGCCGAAGCGTTGATCAAGGAACTCGGCGCGCCTCACGCCGCCTATGTGGCGAATGTCGTCGACACGGCTTCACTCATCGCGCTTCGCGCGACGCTTGAACAGAAACACGGCCGCCTCGACATCCTGGTCAATGCCGCCGGTTTCACCAAACCCGTCCCGCATGCCGACCTCGATGGGCTCACCGACGAACTCATCGACCTCATGTTGCAAGTCAACTGGCGCGGCCAGTTCGCGACCATCCGTACCTTTGCGCCGCTGCTGAAGGCATCTGGCGACGGACTGGTCGTGTCGATCTCCTCGATCGCCTCCTTCACCGCTGTCGGTTCATCCATCGCCTATTGTGCGGCGAAGGCCGGCATCGACGTCATGACCAAGGCTTTGGCGCGGGCGCTTGCGCCGGAAATCCGGGTGCTGGCGGTCTCGCCGGGCGTCGTCGATACCGAATTTGTTCCGGGCCGCGGCGCCGACTTTAACGACAAGGTCAAGGCCTCGACGCCGCTGAAGCGCATCGGCACCGCCGAAGACATTGCCGCGGCGATCACCGCCTGCGCCACCATGCTCCGCTACTCTACCGGGCATATCATCCAAGTCGACGGCGGCCGGGCGCTCTAGAGCGCCGTGCGTTCAGACGAACGCACAAAGGACGCGCACTTTGATTCTAGAGCATCTTTCCGCTTCGAGTGATTCCACTTGAGAGCGGGATGCTCTAGCCAGGTAAACGGGAGGAAACCATGACACGCGCACCGCTGTCGAAAGTGTTCATCACCTGCGCGATCACCGGCAATATTACCCAGCCGGAGCAGACGCCGCATTTGCCGATCACGCCAAAGCAGATTGCCGATTCCGCGCTGGAAGCGGCAGATGCCGGGGCGGCTATCGCCCATATCCACGTCCGCGATCCCAAGACCGGGCGTCCGTCGATGGAACTCGATCTTTACCGCGAGGTGCTCGATCGCATCCGTGCGAAGAATTCCGAGTTGATCATCAACCTGACAACGGGGCCGGGCGGCCGCTTCGTACCGTCAGAGCATGATCCGAAGATCGCGGGCGAGGGTACGACGCTGATGGTGCCGGAGCTCCGTGTCGAGCATATCGTCGCGCTGAAACCCGATATCTGCACGCTCGATCTCAACACTATGAATTCGGGCGGACAGGTGGTCATCAACACGCCGGCCAATGTCCGCCGCATGGCGAAGGTGATCGCTGACGCCGGCGTCAAGCCAGAGATCGAGTTGTTCGATTCCGGCGATATCGCCCTGCTTCATGACCTGATCGCCGACGGCACGTTCAAGGGACTGCTCCTGACTTCCTTCGTGATGGGCGTGAAGTACGGTTTCCAGCCGTCGCCGGAGACCGTGCTCTATGCCCGCGGGCTGCTGCCGGCCGACGCCGCCTTCACCGCCATCGGCATCGGCCGCTCGGCCTTCCAGATGGTCGCCCAGTCCTATCTGGCCGGCGGCCATGTCCGGGTCGGGCTCGAAGACGCCGTCTATATCGAACGCGGCGTACTTGCGCCCTCCAATGCGGCCCTCGTCGAGAAAGCGCGCCGCATCGCCGAAGATCTGGGGGCCCAGATCGCCAATCCATCCGAAGCGCGCCGCATTCTCGGCTTGCGCGAAGCTGCGTGACAGGAGGCCTTGATGATGAACAACGAAGATTTGAACATTAAAGCGGCATCGACGGTGCGGGGCCTGCGTCTCCATGCCAAGGCGCCGAGCTACGACGCGATCGAGCTCCCCATCGAGACGCATCCGCTGCGGCCTCTTCGGCCAGGCGAGGTGCTCGTCGAAATCCATGCGGCGGCCGTCAATCCCTCCGATGCCAAGGCGGCAACGGGCCTGATGCCCTATGCGGTGTTTCCGCGAACGCCTGGCCGCGATTTCGCGGGCCAGGTAGTGGCGGGGCCCCAGGAGCTGATTGGAAAGCGAGTCTTCGGTTCGTCCGGTGACCTCGGCATCCGGCTGGACGGTGCGCAGGCGAGCCACATGATCGTCGAGGCCGACGCCGTCGTCGAAGTTCCCGACGGCATCGACATCAAGGCGGCCGCAGGGATCGGCGTGCCCTTCGTCACGGCCTGGCAGGGTCTGCAACGGGCCGGATTGCCCGCAGCCGGCGAGACCGTGCTCATTCTCGGCCTCAACGGCAAGGTCGGGCAGGCGGCGGCCCAGATCGTAACCTGGCGAGGGGCGCGCGTCATCGGCGTCGTGCGCCGGGACGAGGCCTATCAGGGGCACGCCAATGCGCCGATCGAGGTCATTGCCGCCGACAAGACGGATGTGCCGGCGCGAGTTCGCGAACTGACCGACGGAAAGGGCGCCGATATCGTCTACAACACGGTCGGCGACCCGTTCTACGAGATCGGCCAGAAGTCGCTTGCGGTGCGGGGCCGGGCGATCTTCATCTCGGCGATCGACCGTTTCGTCAACTTTGACTTGCTTGCCTTCTACAAGAGGCAGCACACCTATGTCGGCATCGACACGATTTCGCTGAACTCGGTCGAGACGGGCGCGATCCTCAAACAAATGGCGCCGGGCTTTGCCGCCGGCAAGCTCAAGCCGTTTCCCATTGTAGAAACCGCGATTTATTCGTTCGAGAACGCCCACGAAGCCTATCAGGCCGTCATGGCGTCCTCGCGCGACCGCATCGTGCTCGTTCCGGGAGCGTGAGGCCGTGCACGTGGTCAAGTTCACGGACGCTCCGCCCTACCAGGCGCCGGGCCACGACAAGATGAGGATGGTTCGCCTGCAGGGTCTCGAGGCCGGGCCGTCCGATACGGCCTGGCTCGGAGTGTCGACGTTGGAGCCCGGCGGCGGCACGACCCTTAGCAGTTCGCCCGTCGAAAAACTCTACGTCGTTCTCGACGGCAAGGTCACGGTTTCGAACGGCAACGAGGAGGTCGTTTTGCAGCCATGGGATTCCTGCCGCATTGCACCGGCGGAAAGCCGGAAGCTCTATAATGCGACGGACCGGCCGGCAACGATCCTCTTGGTGATGCCGACGACCCAGCCGCCGTAAGGCAAGCGGCCGCTATCTCGAAAATTCGATGCCAGTTCACGTGACGGGTTGCCCGTCGCGGCAATCCTGCTCGTTCCGAAGGGAGGACCTTTCATGACGCATGCTTCCACCACGCCAAAGCCGCGCAAGCCTTGGTATCAGATACTCTACATACAGGTTCTGATCGGCATCGCGATCGCGATCGTCTTTGGTCATTTCTGGCCCGAAACGGCCATCGAGATGAAGCCCCTTGGGGACACCTTCATCAAATTGATCAAGATGGTGATCGCGCTGGTCATCTTCTGTACCGTGGTCTCGGGCATTGCGGGCATGAACGACCTGAAGAAGGTCGGCCGCGTCGGCGGCAAGGCCCTTCTCTATTTCGAGGTCGTCTCGACTCTGGCGCTCGCCATCGGCATGGTGATCGGTAACGTGCTCACGCCCGGCGCCGGCTTCAACGCCGACCCCGCCACCCTCGATGCCGACGCCGTCAATGTCTATGCCGGCAAGGCGGCGGAGCAATCCGTCACCGAATTCCTCATGAACATCGTGCCGAAGACCGTGGTCGACGCTTTCGCGCAGGGCGATATCCTGCCCGTCGTGCTGATCTCGGTTCTGTTCGGCTATGTCCTGTCGCATCTCGGCGATCGCGCCAAGCCGATCCGCGATGTCATCGAGGCCGGTTCGCATCTCGTGTTCGGTGCCATCAATGCGATCATGCGCCTCGCCCCCATCGGCGCGTTCGGCGCCATGGCCTTCACCATCGGCAAATACGGCGTGTCGTCGCTCGGACCGCTAGCCTTCCTGATCGGCACCTTCTATCTCACCAGCATCATCTTCGTGCTTGGTGTCCTCGGTCTGATCGCCTGGTGGACCGGGTTCAGCATCATCAAGTTCCTGGCCTATATCAAGGAAGAGATCCTGATCGTGCTCGGCACCTCGTCGTCCGACTCAGCGCTGCCGAGCCTCATGGAAAAGTTGACGAATGCCGGTGTGGCCAAACCCGTCGTCGGTCTGGTCGTGCCGACCGGTTACGTATTCAACACCGACGGGTCGTCCATCTACATGACGCTCGCAGCCCTGTTTGTCGCTCAGGCGACCAATACGGACCTTTCGCTCAGTCAGCAGTTGGCAATCTTCGGGGTCGCCATGCTCACCTCCAAGGGTGCATCGGGCGTCACCGGCGCCTCCTTCATCGCCCTTGTCGGCACGCTTTCGGTGGTGCCGGCAATCCCGGTGGCCGGCATGGCGCTCATCCTCGGCATCGATCGCTTCATGAGCGAGGCACGCGCCCTCGTCAACATGATCGGCAATGGCGTTGCGGCGATCGTCATGGCGAAGTGGGAGGGCGAACTCGATGAGGCCCGTCTCCAGGCGGTGCTTGCCGGCAGCCCGCTCGCCGATAGCCAGGCCGTCGACGACCTGGATGTCATTGCGACCCCGGAACTCGCCTCGAAGATCTGACGGCGGTGGGGCCGCGGCGACGGCGGCCCCGCGCATCGGACCACAGTTACCATGGGAGTGTGAAATGGCCCTCTACGATCTCGAAGACCGTAAGCCGGTGCTGGATGAAGACTTCGGATGGATCGCGCCGGATGCTCAGGTCATCGGCAGGATCCGCATCCGAAAGGATGCCAGTGTGTGGTTCGGCGCGGTCTTGCGCGGCGACAACGAACTGATCGACGTCGGCGCCCGCAGCAATGTGCAGGACGGCGCGATCCTCCATACCGATCCGGGTTTTCCCCTGGTGATCGGCGAGGACTGCACCATCGGCCATGGCGCCATCCTGCATGGCTGCACGATCGGAAACGGCTCGCTCATCGGCATGGGGGCGATCGTCATGAATGGCGCTGAGATCGGCGAAGGCTCGCTCGTCGGGGCGGGCGCCATGGTCACGGAAGGCAAGTCGTTCCCGCCCGGCTCGATGATCCTCGGCTCGCCGGCAAAGCTTGTGAAGACGCTTTCGGCCGAGGAATCCGAACGTCTGAAGGCATCCGCTGGGCGCTACGTCCGCAACGCGATCCGGTATCGCGACCATCTCGCCTCAAACGGCTAGCGGCAGCGCCGCGCATCGACAAGGGAGTACATCCGTGAAGAAGGTAATGAGCAGCGCGACCGAGGCCTTGGCCGGTCGCCTCAAGAACGGCATGACGATCCTCTCGGGTGGCTTCGGCCTGAGCGGCATCCCGGAAGCCCTGATCCTGGCGATCCGCGAATCCGGCGTGACCGGCCTGACCGTGATCTCCAACAATGCCGGCGTCGACGGGATCGGTCTCGGCGTCCTCCTCGACTCGCGCCAGATCCGCAAGATGGTCTCGTCCTATGTCGGTGAGAACAAGACCTTTGCACAGCAGTACCTATCGGGCGAACTCGAACTCGAGTTCACCCCGCAGGGGACGCTTGCGGAGCGCATCCGCGCCGGCGGCGCCGGCATCCCGGCCTTCTACACGCGCACCGGCGTTGGCACCATCGTCGCAGACGGCAAGGAGACCCGCGAATTCGGCGGCGAAACCTATGTCATGGAAAAGGGGCTGCGCGGTGATCTCGCCATCGTGCATGCCTGGCAGGGCGATAGTGAAGGGAACCTGATCTATCGCTACACGGCCCGCAACTTCAACCCGATGATGGCCACCGCGGCAGACTTCACGGTCGCTGAGGTCGAGCAATTTGTGGCGGCTGGCGATCTGAACCCCGACGGGATCCATACCTCCGGCATCTATGTCGACCGCGTCGTGCACGTCGCCAATCCCGAAAAACGCATCGAACAACGCACGACCAGACCGCGGACCGCGGCTTAGGAGGACTGACCGATGGCATGGACTCGCGATCAGATGGCGGCGCGCGCCGCTAAAGAACTGCAGGACGGTTTCTACGTCAATCTCGGCATCGGCATTCCCACGCTGGTCGCCAATCACATCGCACCCGGCATCAGCGTGCAACTGCAATCCGAGAACGGAATGCTCGGCATGGGGCCGTTCCCCTTCGAGGGCGATGAGGACGGCGACCTGATCAACGCCGGCAAGCAGACCATCACCGCGCTGCCGACGACCAGCTTCTTCTCGTCTGCCGACAGCTTCGCCATGATCCGCGGCGGGCATATCGACATCTCGATCCTCGGCGCCATGGAGGTGGCGGCCAATGGCGATCTCGCCAACTGGATGATCCCGGGTAAGATGGTCAAGGGCATGGGTGGGGCGATGGACCTGGTGGCCGGCGTCAAGCGCGTCGTAGTGGTTATGGAGCATGTCGCAAAGGACAAGACGGGCTCCATTCAACCAAAGCTGGTTCCGCATTGTTCGCTGCCCCTGACGGGCAAGGGCGTCGTCGGTCTCGTCATCACGGACCTCGGCGTCTTCAAGCCGCTGCGCGGCGATGCCGCTGCATTCGAGGTTCTTGAACTTGCCGATGCCGTGACGATCGAAGACGTCAGAGCCACCACCGGCACTGAGATCGTCGTTTCATCGCGGCTCGCCGTGAGCGCCTGACCCGCGCTTGAACTTGCCGGTGCAACCGCGACCGGTGCCGCGGTTTTCCAACTTCAAGCATCGCTAGCGGCAGTCGCTGCCGATCGTATTCATATTGGCGAAGGGAACGAACTGATGTCATCGAAAAGAATCCACGCCGCAGCCTCGGTGACCGCCGCCGAGGCGCTTGAGTTTCATGCCATGGGGCGTCCCGGCAAGCTCGAGATCACGCCGACCAAACCGATGGCGACGCAGCGGGACCTTTCATTGGCCTATTCGCCCGGTGTCGCCGAGCCCGTCAAGGCGATAGCAGAAGACCCCTCACGCGCCTTCGATTACACGACGCGCGGCAACATGGTGGCCGTGATTTCCAACGGCACCGCCATTCTCGGCCTCGGAAACCTCGGGGCGCTCGCATCAAAGCCTGTGATGGAGGGGAAATCGGTCCTGTTCAAGCGGTTCGCGGACATCGACTCGATTGACCTCGAGGTCGATACGCCGGACCCTGAGCAATTCATCAACTGTGTGCGCTTCCTCGGTCCTTCCTTCGGCGGCATCAATCTCGAGGATATCAAGGCGCCGGACTGTTTCATCATCGAGCAGCGCCTGCGCGAGATAATGGATATCCCGGTCTTCCATGACGATCAGCATGGCACCGCCATCATCGCGACCGCAGGGCTGATCAATGCGCTGCACATCACCGGACGCGACATGAAAACGACGCGTCTTGTCTGCAATGGGGCAGGTTCGGCGGCGATCGCCTGCGTCGAACTCATCAAGTCCCTCGGGTTTCCGTCGGAAAACGTCATTCTGTGCGATACCAAGGGCGTCGTTTATGAAGGTCGCGCCGAAGGCATGAACCAGTGGAAATCCGCACATGCGGTGAATACGAAGCTGCGCACGCTGGCCGAAGCGATGGACGGCGCCGACGTATTCTTCGGTCTTTCTGCCAAGGGAGCGCTGACGCCGGCCATGGTGCTGTCGATGGCGAAAAAACCGATCATCTTCGCCATGGCAAATCCGGATCCCGAGATCGCGCCAGAGGAAGTCGCAGAAATCCGCGACGATGCCATCATGGCCACGGGCCGCTGGGACTATCCGAACCAGGTCAACAATGTCTTGTGCTTTCCCTATATCTTCCGCGGTGCGCTGGATGTCAGGGCGACGACCATCAATGAGGCCATGAAAGTGGCGGCCGCGCAGGCGCTGGCCGAACTTGCCCGCAAGGACGTGCCCGACGAAGTCGCTGCTGCCTATCAGGGCAACCGGCCGAAGTTCGGCCCCAACTACATCATTCCGGTACCGTTCGACCCGCGTCTCATTTCAGAAATTCCGCTCGCCGTCGCGAAGGCTGCGATGGAGACCGGCGTCGCACGTCGCAACATCGACGATCTGCAAAAATACGCTCAGGAGTTGTCCGCCCGCCGCGATCCGATCGCTTCGACCCTCCAGCGCATCTACGACCGCGTGCGCCTTCAGCCAAAGCGTGTCGTCTTTGCGGAAGGCGAGGAGGAGCGTGTCGTACGCGCGGCAATCGCATTCGTTAATCAGGAGCTCGGAACGGCGATCCTCGTGGGTCGTGAGGATCGCATCCGTGAAACAGCGAACAACGCCGGCCTCGATATTACCAGCAACGCCATCGAGATCACCAATGCGAGGCTCTCGCCTCGCATTGGTAGCTATGCCCAGCATCTCTACGCGCGGCTACAGCGCAAAGGCTTCCTGCTTCGCGATTGCCAGCGCCTCATCAACAATGATCGCAACCACTTTGCGGCCGGCATGCTGGCGCTTGGCGACGCCGACGCCATGGTCACCGGCGTGACGCGCCACTACTCATCCGCTTTGGAGGATATCGGGCGGGTGATCGATCCGCGCCCGGGTCAACGCGTTATCGGCGTCTCGATCGCCCTGAGCCGCGGGCGCAGCGTTATCGTGGCGGACACCTCCATCCATGACTTGCCCAATGCTGAGCAGTTGGCAGATATTGCGGAGGGAGCGGCTGGTTTCGCGCGGCGCATGGGTTACGAACCGCGTGTCGCGATGCTCGCCAACGCGACCTTCGGCCAGCCGCAGAGTGAGCGTTCGGAGCGCGTGCAAGAGGCCGTGCGGATCCTCGACATGCGCAAGGTGGATTTCGAGTATGATGGCGAAATGGCAGCCGACGTTGCGCTCGATCATCACCTGATGCAGCAGCAGTATCCGTTCTGCCGATTGTCAGGTCCGGCCAACGTCCTGGTCATGCCGGCCCTGCATTCAGCTTCGATTTCGACAAAGATCTTGCAGGAACTCGGCGGTTCGACCGTCGTGGGTCCGCTTCTCGTCGGCCTCGATAGATCGGTGCAGATCGTACCGCTCAATGCGCGCGATTCCGACATCGTCAATTTGGCGGCGATCGCCGCCTTTGGAACCGACGGCAGCTGAGCAGATGTCGGCGGCTGCAGCCAGGAGCGCTGCAGCCCGCGATCCAGGCTGCAGGCATTGACGAACGTCAGCCAGGATTGCGCTGCTCGGCCGCTTGCACCGGCGTAAGCGGAGGCTGCTTGCGCCACCGCCCAAGACGGCCTTCGTCGTGACCGGCGGCAAAAAGCTGTTGCATGTAGCTTCGATCAAATTCGGATTTCGGGCTCAGTGTGAACTGATCCGGGATCGATGCGTAATAAAGCTGACCGCGGGCGGCCGTCGTCTGAAGCTGCAGGCGCACCAGATCGGAAATCGCCTGATACTTGATCAACGTTTCGATCGAACGGCGGGCGATCCCGAGCGCTGTTTCTTCGGTCGCGGCGTACTCGGGCGTCAATCGCCCGTTGCGGATCAGATAGAGTGTTCGCGAGCGGGCATGACCAAAGTAGCGCTTCTCATATCCCGACAGCTCTATATTGGGAGGGGCGAAGAAGATCTGCGCCACGGTCCCGCCGTCGACATGCAATTCCTGCCTGGCCTGACCGTCCAGACTTACATCGATCCGAACCGGTGGGAACACCGCAGGTATGGCCGCAGACGCCAACAGGACGTCGATCATGTGTTCTCGACGATCGGTGCGCGTGCTGGCCGCGATCGCGGACAGGTCCCAGACAACAGGACGCTGGGCATCAATGTTGGTGGTTTGGATCAGTAAACGCCGGCCGATGCGGTACTGCGCCGCAATTTCTGCGACCATTTCTTCGGTGAGATAGCGACCGATCAATTGCCGCAACGGCGCATTGTCGTATAGACCACGGCCCATCACGCCGAACAGGCCGAGATTTCTATAGATATCGCGGTCACCATACTGCGTGAAAACTTCGCGCAATTCCCGGTCGTGGGACGGCCCAAGGAAGGCAAAGGGAGCCGCCAAGGCGCCCGTGCTGACGCCAGTCACGACCTCGAATTGCGGTCGATTGCCCCTCTCGCTCCAGCCTGTCAGATATCCTGCGGCAAACGCACCGTCGGCGCCTCCGCCCGAGATGGCGAGAAAGTCGACATGATTGACGGCAGTGGACGGGCGACGCCCTGAGCGAGCCGCATCGTGTGTCTGCGTGTACTGCTGCGCAATGAGCGAACGTAGAGTGGGCGTGACCTCGTCTCCCCAGAAGCGGGCAAGGTCCACCTGCTCGATTTGCACAGCCGAAGCCTGCTCTGCCGGAACCGAGATACGCTCAGGCCCGGCGACACATGCCGTCAGTAGACCGGATGCAAAAAGGAGCGGCATGATTGAGGATCGAAATCCCTGAATGCGCGTAAAAATGGTCGCTGACAACGACATCGCCCTCCGATCCCCCATCCTTTTACTCCACCCTTTGCTTGCGCCGATTTCAGTCGCGTTCGCCGCCCGCATGCAGGCTTGCCGGAAATAGTCGGCGGCGTATCGTTACGGTGATCGCCAGCAACATTGCGATCAATTCCAAAGCGTGGGAGGCGAACGTGCTGCTTGCGAGCACGAGCGCCGCCATGATCAAGAGAAGCCAGTGCATCGAGCCATGTTTGGACGCCCGGTCGCGGACCAGCCAGAGGGCGGTCAGATACATCGCGATCGGTATGCAAAAGGCGAGAGCGGCAAGCTGTTGCGAAACGGTCCCATCGCGGGCGACGCTAAGAAACACCGTAAAGCCGGCGGCCGTCGCCGCCCCAGCCGCGAAAAGCAGACAATGTCCGTAGGCCCAGGTCAGAACGATGCCAGGTTTGCGGCTGAGCAGCTGTTCGTTGCGGTCAAAGTATAGTCCCCACATCGAAAACGCGATGATGGAGCACAGGGCCGCCCACCAGAAATGCCTTAGTTCCGGCGTCGCGGGATCCGAGATAATCAAGGCGATGGCGGCAAAACATTCGCCAAGGACGATGATATTGAACGAGTTGTAGCGATCGATGATGTGACCATGATGCCAGTTGCTGGCGGTCCCGCGCTCGGCCAGCAGCGGTACGGCCAGTTCGCCAGCGGCGCCGAGCGCAAAGAGCGGAAAGTAAAGCGGCGCTTCAGGGGAAACTGTGACGATCAGGGTGTTCCAGTAAACCTGCATGCCGCCGATCCCGGCCGCGTAGCGCAGGGCCGCCGGGCGGGCATGCCGATCCCCGTTCGCCGCGCCGAGCCACAGGGCGATCATGCCCAGTCGCATGATGCTGAAACCGATGAGGACGAGCCAATGCGGCTCATCGCCGAGGCCGCTTCGGATCCCTCCGGCAAGGGTAAGCGATCCGAACATGATGACCATCGTCACCACACGGAAGGCGGCCGACTTGTTGTCATAGCCCGAGGCGAACCATGTGTAGTTCGCCCAGGCCAGCCAGGCCATGAAAAAGCTGCAGGCGAAGCGGACGACGCCGGGCGCGAATTCGCCGGCTTCGATGTCCTGTGCCAGTCCATGGGCGGCGGCGGCCACCGCCACGACGGTGGCAAGATCGAACATCAGTTCAAGGGAGGTCGAGCCGCGGTTGACCTCGTTACGATCGCGCGGGGGCAGGCTGAAAGCGGCTATCGAGGACAAGGCTGGCCTCCCTTCGAGATCACGCTTGGAGGCGGCAAAACGACGGCGGCCATCGTTCAGCCCGGCTTCTTGGTGTTTTGCGGTGAATAGAAAAGGCCGACCAGGAGCAGCAAGAGAGCCGGGAAGAGCATTCCCGCAACGCCCACCGTGACTTGCGCAAACGCGCCGCCAGCACACCCCATCACAAAGCCGAACACCAGAATGATCGACGTCAGCGACTGCCCCCACTCTTCCGGCTTCTCGGTGTAGCCGATGACGCGACGGGCAGCAGCGACTGCGAGGCCGGCAATGTTGCCCGTCATGAGCGAAAACGGTGGGCCGAGCCTTGGGTCGAGACGCTCGATCGCCGTCAGCATCCCCATAGCGACGACGGCGAGAAGGGCGCATGCGGATACTGGCCCGGCATCGAAGATCGCAAGAAGGGCGGCCGTTGCAAACGCGGCCGCGGCGATGATGAGCGTCCAGAATGTCGCGCGCTCGAGAGGCTTGATCCAGGCGACGAGGATGGCGGCCAGGCCCGCGCCCACCATGAAGAGCGGGAAGGTCATGATCTGAAGATCGCGCAGGCCGCCTTTTTCGTGACCGACCAGTCCGAGTCCGAGGAGCACGACGTTGCCGGTAACCAACCCGACGAAAAGGCCACCCAAGTGAATGAAGAAGAGTGCGTCAGCGAACCCGGAAATGAACGCCAGTGCCAGTGAATTGCTTTTCCCGCGAAGTATGTTCAGCATCGTATGCCGCTACCCCCTATTGCTTGAGTCCTGGCGACATTCTCGATTGCAGCGATAACGAAACCGTCGACGCTGGTGTCACCTGGCATGGCGTGAAGCGAGCTCTGATCCCGCGGTGCGCCGATGAAAACGAGTTTTGACAGGACGATGCGGGTCCCCTGGTCCGTCTTGGCGACAAACCAGGGGACCCAGTGATGCTCACTTCGCCGGGTTCGGGCCGATCGTCTTGCCGTGGCTGACGCGTTCGTCGCCCTTGTGAACCATGGTGACGGCGTAGTCGATGCCCATGCCGTAGGCGCCGGAATGCTCCTTCACCAGCGAAG
>NZ_JACVAS010000023.1:0-24549 GCF_014852025.1 Ensifer sp. ENS10 | reverse complement strand
ATGGCGTCAATCCGCTCGACTGGCTCTCGCAGACCTTGACCCGCATCGCTCAAGGCTGGCCCGCATCCGAAATCGAAGCCCTCATGCCCTGGAACTTCAGGTCAGACGCCGTCAGCTAACCGCTTACGGTCCATCATTGGGGGGCATTGAAGGAGGAGCGCGATGCCGAACCCGGAACACGGAGCTATTGATAGGGAGAACGATGATCGGCTGACGGAGCGCCCCAAATGCCGAACGCCAGGAGAACGTACGGCGTGTCACATTTGTCCGCGTTTCGCTTCGGGGGCGTGTGGTTCGTTGCCAATTGCATGTCGCGAAGAGCTCGCCAATGGTGGCGCGCCGAAAGAATTGGAGAGTTATAAGGTTTTCGCGAAAACATTATAACCGACGGGGGACAACGTGCGTCGGCCTCCCGTCACGGGCCGGCGATGCGCGTCAAATCGAGCTCGCGTTTCAAAAGGGCGATACCGTTAAGGGGCATTTCTGTGCCTTGAGCAGACCCGTTTGCGGCGTTAGCTCCCCAAGAGGTTGCATGGCAATCACTGCCCATGCCGACTTTGCAGGGAGTTTCGTTGTCCAAATATAAGCGGATCGCCGGCCGTTCAAAAGTCGTTCTGGCAGTGATCGACGATGAGGAAACGCGTCGTCGGTTTGCCTCCCTTCTCATCGGCCACGGTTACGACATCCACCTCACCAACGCCACACTGGCCCTTCGGCTCTTAAAAATCCGGAGGTTTGACCTGCTTGTGGTTGAGGGAAAACTGCCATCTGCCGCATCCCTCCAGTTTTGCCGGCAGGTTCGTTTTGTGAGCGACATTGCGCTCGTTCTTATCGTTGACAGACACGATGACAGCATCGTTGTCGAAGGACTAAACGCCGGTGCGGATGCCTGTGTCTTGAGGGTTGGCGAAGAAGACGCCACGCTTGCCCGGTTGCGCAGCCTCCTGCGCCGTGCCAGCTCCGCTAGGGCTCGTGTCGAGGATACGCGAGTATTGATGTTTGACGGCTGGCGCATAGATCCGGGTAAACGCACGCTCCACGACCGCGATGGGCAGACGAGGACACTGACCGCCGGTGAGTTCGATATCCTGCTTGCTCTTGCTCGCAACCCTGGAAAGGTCCTCTCGCGAGAGGAATTGCTTGAGGCTACTCGCTTTGGGCTTGCCGGTCCATCGGAGCGCAGCATTGACGTGCATGTCCGGCGTCTGAGGCAAAAGATAGAGCCCGATCCGGATGAGCCGACCTATGTGAAGACGGTGAGGCTCGGCGGCTACCTGTTGGCACACACCGTGGAAATTGAATGACTTAGCCCGGTGAACCGTCCCCGCGAAATGTTAAGTTTTGTTGCGACAGTGTTACAATTGATTGCAGGCGAAGGCGCCTGCATCTAGACCGTGTGTCGTTGCCCGCCTGCGAAAGGCTCAATCCGACCAATACGCGCCGGAGGTGAAATCGCATGAACGAACGACGCATTTTCGAACGAGTGATAGACCTTTGTCAGGTTCAGTCATCGTCAAACGCGCTTAACAAGTCTCTTGCGCGCTTGGCAGGAGCTGCCGGCTTTGACCACTATGCCTATTTCAGAGCCCATCCGAACGACAATTTCGTGGCCACCGACTATCCGCTTGAATGGCAGCGGCTCTACTTTGCGCGTTCCTATGTGACGCTCGACCCGGTGGTGACGACGGCCAAGCGCGGAACCCAGGTCTTCCGCTGGTCTGTCGACGACGTGCGGCCAAGAGTTTGCCGGGAATTGCGGCGCTTCTACACGGAGGCTGCCGATTTCGGATTGAAGACGGGGCTGTCGGTGTCGGTATCGGCCGGTTTCGGACGGTTCGCCATCCTCACCTTCACATCATCGTCACTGAGCAGTGCGCGCGGCTGCATTGCGGGCGAGATATCCGGGCTCGGCATAACTGCCGCAGCCTTCCTACACTCAAGGATGCGAAACATGGAACATCTGGAAAGCAATTGCACGCCAGCGCTAAACGCTCGGGAGCTCGCCTGCCTCAAGTGGTCGTCCGAGGGAAAGACGATGCTGGAGATCGCCGACATACTCGATATCACCTATACGTGTGTGCGCCGCAATCTCAAGCGAGCCATGGACAAGCTCGGTGTCTGCAAGCTGTCTCAAGCGACCGCGGCCGCCACCCGGCGCTTGCTGATCTGAAACCAAGCGTATGGGAATGCTGCCGCAGCTGGACGTGCCTGTCTTGGCCAATGTCATCGATAGGCGCCGGGAAAGACGATATCCTGGTCGACGAGGACGTTGAAGACGTAGCCCGGTCTGATGCTGAGCCTGGGCTGCACGTCGAGGTTTTTTGCAATTGTCCGTTCGGCCACCCTGCCGAAGGTCTCGGCAAAACTGCGACGGGCGGCGTCCGAGGCCGTATCGCGCCCTCTGTCGCGCTGGTCGGTTGGAAGTGACATATCGATACCCGCGCCGATCAAGGCGACGAGCGCTGCGGAGCCAAAGGTTCTAAGGAGATGTCGATCGACCTTGTCCTTAAAGCCGCCATAGCCTTCGGCGTCGGTGCCGGCCATCCCGCCGATCTGCAAGGTAGAACCGTTCGGAAAGATGAGGTCGGTCCAGACCACCAGCACCCGTGACTGCCCGAAAGCGACTTCGGCGTCGTAACGGCCGAAGAGCTTGGTGCCTTGGGGAATGATGAGATGGCGACCGGTGGCGCTGTCATAGATCGGATGATTGACCTGGGCCGAGATACGACCTGGGAGGTCGGAGTTTATGCCCGTAATCAACGTTGCGGGAATAACCGAGCCTCGCTTCAGCTCGAAAGGCGATTGCGCGGCAATGACCCCCTTTGGCAAGTATCCAAGCTCCTTGATGTCAGAGTTGAAGAAGGCCTCCTTGGAAGCCTGGAGGTTGGGATCTGCCTCCTTGCCCTCGAGCGCTCTTGCCAGGACCTCTGCGGGATTACGAGATGCGGGCATATTGCTGCTTGGTGCGCTCTCCATCTTGGTGGGTTCCGCCCCTTCTTTGATCTCAACGGTGAGAGGAGAGTCGAGGGCTGCGTCTCTTGCCTGAAGTCTCGCCATGTCCTGCCGATGGCGCTCACGAAGAAGCTGTTCCTTTCGTTCACGCTGGAACTGGTCCAACCAATCATCTTCATTCCCCTGGCTCCTGGTTTCAGCAGCGTAGGCCGGAAGCGGCGTCTTCTCGGGGGCAGCTTGGACGTCCGACGAAGGCACCTCGGTTGAAGGCTCGGCCGCAACGCCTCCAGTGCGCGTTGTCTCCAGCGGTTCGGCGATGATGCCGTCGGCGACGCCCCGCTTGATGCTTTCGGCAAAGGATGATGCCGAACCGCCTGAGGACACCTCCGCCCCAATGTCGGTTCGGTGTCCGATTCCTCGCGAGGTGAGGCCGGCGACGATGACGGCGAAGAAAATGATTATCATCGCGCCCGCGACAAAGAGCGGTAGCCGATTGACCCTGCGGATGTGCTTCGGGGCGTGAGAAAGCTGCAGCGATTGAGCCATGACAGGTTCCTATCGATGACGCGTGACGGCGAGCGGTGTCGCGGGCTGAGCACCTGCTGGACTCGTCCGGTAAGCGCGCGTCAGGGTAACCTCAGGTGTCGATAGCCGCACGAGAACGACATCTTCGAACGCCGTGCTGCCATAGGTGACCTCAGTTGCCGGATTTTTCGCCGGAGCCTGTTCCTCTTTGGCGAGCACCGGGTACCCCCAGAGCTTGAGTGCAGTTTCGAGCGCTTCGCCCGATCGGTCGCCTGGGGACACAGAGATCGAAGGCGGCTTCTCGTTTCCCATCGCTTCGACGAAGCGGCTTGCCATATCGCCGGCAATTGCTGTTTCGGCACTCATCGAGATTTCTTGAGGAAGCGCGTCAATCGTCGGCGAAGGCGCGCCACCTTGGCAACCACTCACAAGGACTGCGACGAGAATGGGCGCAGCAAGACCCCTCATCACCTACCCTCCCCTTCTGATCGTGACTTTCTCCTGGCGCCATCCGACGCCCGAGACGAGAACTGCGCGCTCAACATCGAAATCGACGATCATCACCCCGCTCTTCATTCGGTAATTGACGACCCTGTTCTGGCCGCCGGAAACAACGAAGAGGACTGGCGCGTCCTGGCTGGCGATCGACTTCGGGAACTGGATGTAGGTTTTCTGTCCATCCGAATAGACCCGTGTCGGTTTCCAGCGGGCTCGACCGTTGATCGAATAGGTGAAATCGAGCCGTTCGGCGGGGACGCTTCCGGCGCCCGCCTCCAGCCGGGCATTGGCATCGGCGAGGCTCGCGGACCTGTCCTCCTGATAGGCAAAGCCGACGCGCGCCATGTAATGGGTCGGATGAGACTTCAGCTGGATATGGTAGGTGCGCCTCGACGTCGTCACCACCATGGACGTTGTTATCGAAGGTTCGGACGGCTTGATCACGAGATGGATCGCCTGCCCGCCGGCGCCGCCAGATGTCGCCGCCTCAATCTTCCAGCGAACGGTATCGCCAACGAGCACGTCACGCACGATCTCGCCCGCCTGGAGCTCGATGTCACACACCTGGAGTGGGGAGCACACGATCGATGGCTGGCTTGTGCCGTAAAGGAAGATGACCTTGCCATCGGGGCCGGTCGTGGTAACGCCGGAAGCTGCCCGCCATTTTGCCGACAGCCGGGCCGCATTCGCTTCCTTCGTCGTGATGGCTTCGCCGTAAACGGCTCCACTCGGCACGAACGAGCCCAAAATCAGTGTCAGTATGCCTGCTCTACTGTAACTCACGTCTTTCCCCCTCCCCGTCAAAGCTGCGCCGTCCAGTCGAGATCCCTGAGGTAGAGGCCGATTGGATTGAGACGGATAACCGCCTCATCCTGTGGCGCCGTCAGGGTGACCGTCGCGATCCCGCGGAACCGCCGCACGCCGGTCTCTTTGCCGGCCCGGTCGCGTTCGAACTCGGTCCAGTCGACCTGGTAGGTCTGGTCCGAAAGCGCCACCACGTTGTTCACCTCGATCGCGACGGTTGCGCGGCGCGCCCTTTCGAATGGCGAATTGTCCCGGAACCAGGCGTTCACTTTGCCCGTCGCCGGATCGGCGTTCCGAAGCAGCGCATAGGTTCGGTCGATGTATTGCTTCTGGACGACGGCGTCAGGCGTTACGGACCGGAAACTGGCAAAGAAGCCTGCAAGCGAGGCACGCACAACGCGCTGGTCGGCGTAGTCGATCTGCTCGGGGAAGCCTGCGCTGACGGCCGCTCCGAGCTTGTCGACCTCGACGATGTAGGGCACGAGCTTGACCTTCGAACTCTGGTAGAGCCCATAGCCGAAACCGATGATCGAGATCGCCATGGCGGTCGTTCCGATGATGCGCCAGGCGATTGCTGATCGAACATAGGAGCCGTAGCGTTCGTTCCACTCCTGGCGCGCGGCGATGTAGGGGTTCTCGGGGGCATCTCGGGCAGCCATCTCTCATGATCCTCCTTGAGCGCTTCTGTGGTCTGTAGGGTCGGGCGGCGATCGCCGGCCTCTGCCTTGGGCTGAGGCCTTGTTGTCGAGCTTGTCATTGGCAAGGCCCATCAAGGAGGCGGCGTGAGCGCCGGGCGCGCCGATTGCCTTGTCCTTTGCCGCGGAGCCTGCCGCCTGCGCACTGGCGGCGGCACCATGCTTCATGCCGTGAAGAGCTGAGGCCGTAGCCGATGCACCAGCCGCACGGGCGGACTTTGCCGCAGCAATACTGGCAGCCGTCCCTCCGGCCGCGAGAAACGCAGTGCCGGTCGCAAAGGATGCCGCCTGGCCGCCGTGTCGAATCGCCTCCATTCCGCCGGTGACCGATGCGCCTTGAACGACGCCCTGCAGAATGTTTGGAACGTAGATCGCAATGATGAAGACGACGACCGAGATGCCGGCGATGGCGAGCGTCGTGACGAATTGCTGTGTTTCTCCAGTCCGAGCGCTGGCGAGACCCAAAAGCACTTCCGAACCGATCCGGGCAATCATCACGAGCGCCATCAGCTTCAGCCCGACGCTGAACGCGTAAACGAGATACCGCACGGCAAAGTCCTTCGTATGGGAAGAACCTCCGAGCCCAAGCATGATCATTCCGGCCAGGAGGCCGACATACGCCTCAACCATGATGGCGACGAAGATTGCCGCGACGAGCGAGAAGGAAATCACCACCACGACCATTGCAAGGACCGCCGCAATCGCCAGCGCATTGTCTTCGAAGAGCCCGAACTGGATCTGCTTCGACATGTGCGAAGCGACCTGCATCCCTGCGTCGAATATATCCGCCGGCGAGGCCGATCCACCACTGGCGCCGATCTGAAAGAGGCTGTCGACCACGCTCTTTGCAAAGGTAGGGCCTTGCTCGAGCGCGAAGGCGAAGAGGCCTATGAAGATGATTCGACGTACGAGTTCGGCAAACCAGCTGTCGAGCGACGCTGCCTGTAGAGCAAGCCACACGGCAGCGATTGCCACTTCGATACCGGCGAGGATCCAGAACAGAGATCGCGCGGCCGACAGCACCCGCGCCTCCCAATCCTTGGCAGCGGCGGCGACCTGATTTTCGAGTTCGGTTAGGACGCTTCCATCCTGTGCCTGGACCTCAAGGGCGGAGCCGAGCAGCAGGCAGGACATCACGACAAATGACCGAGCTAGCTGGGCGGAATTGTTGCCGAATGGAGAGGTGTTGAGGTCGAACTTGCTCACCAGCGAAGCTCCATCTTCTGCCCCCCAGGACCGAGTTGGGCCGGCCCATCGAAAAAACGCTCCCGTCTGGCTTGGGCGAGATCCTTGTCCGTCTGGTTGCTTTGGTACCAGGTCGCCATCATCGTCATCTGCTGGGACACAAGGCCCCGCAGCTTCTGGATTTGCCCGACTTGCTCGGCCGCTATCTGGTGGCCGACCTGAAGCGCCTTCATTTGCCCGTCAGAGGTTTCCGAGAGCGAACGAAGCGAGCGCATCGTCGCCTCTTCGCTCGAAAACTGCGCCGCGGTGAGGTTCGCAGCCTTCAGTGTGCCGGTGATGGTGTCGCGATTGGTGTCGGACCATGTCTGATAGTGCGACGAGAATGTTCTCCCATCAGGCAATCCGGTCTTGAAGTCGGCGTAGCTTGCGAAGCGCTGGCGCAGGACGTCATCGGCGTTGCCCATGGAGAAGGATATTCCCCGGCCGCCATCGACGACCTGTTGTAGGCGACGGAGATCCGCTTCGATCTTTCCCCACGCGTGGTGCGGAAGGCGAGCGGTGTTCTGCAGCATGTTGTCGTAAATCTTCAGCTGGTTCTGGATCTGCTCGGCAAGCTGACCGATCTGCTTTACCTGGTTCTCGATCTGGACGCCGGACTTTTCGAGGAGGTTGATGAGCTCGGCATTATTGGCAAGCTGGGTCCATTCGGTGGCCGCACCCGTGGCCCCGCCAGCGCGTGCCGGATAGTTGCTTGCCGCCATCGCAAGGAGCGACAGGACCGCGAACTCAGTCATCTGCAAGAAGCGTTTCCGCATCGGGAATCCCCCTCGATTTGAGCCATAGGGTGGGCCAGTTTCGGCCGTGATCGTGATGAAGCGCGCGAATGCGCTTTAGATCGTCCTTGCCAGTTGCACCGGTGAAGGCGAGCGCGAGCGGACCGAGGGCCATGTCGAAAAGGCGCCGGCCCTCCGGAGAGGTCACGTAGTATTCTCGCTTCGGCGTCGCCGCTGCGATGATCTCGATCTGGCGTTCGTTGAAGCCCATTCGCTGATAGAATTCTCGGGCGCCCGGCTGGCGGGCGGCGGTATTGGGAAGGCATATCTTCGTCGGGCAGCTTTCCCTCAGCACATCGATGATGCCGGAACGTTCGGCGTCCGAGATTGACTGGGTTGCAAGCACCACGGCGCAATTTGCCTTGCGCAACACCTTCAGCCATTCGCGGATACGATCGCGAAAGACCGGATGGCCGAGCATCAGCCACGCCTCGTCGAGAATGATGAGGCTCGGGGCGCCGCTCAGTCGCTTCTCGATGCGGCGGAAGAGGTATGTGAGTACCGGAACGAGGGTGCGCTCGCCGAGGCTCATCAGTTGTTCGATCTCGAAAGTCTGAAAGTCACCAAACGAGAGTGTATCGGTCTCGGCGTCAAAGAGGCTGCCCAATGGACCGTCGAGCGTATAGTGCCGGAGAGCATCCTTGATCGCCTTGAGCTGAACACCGCTCACGAAATCGGACAGGGACCGTCCGGGGGACCCGGCCATTAGTTCGATTTGACGGGAGATCGCATTGCGTTCATCGGGCCCGATCGATGCGCCCTGCAGTTCTGCGAGTGTCTCGATCCATTGGCTCGCCCATGCTCGGTCCCCCTCCCCTTCCAGATCGAGAAGCGGGCAGAAGCAAAGAGCGGCCCCCTCCCCTTCCCCTCCGATATCGTAGTGATTACCGCCGACGCCAAGCGTCAGGGGCAGCATCGAGTTTCCCTTGTCGAAAGCGAATACCTGCGCTCCGAGGTAGCGGCGAAACTGCGCAGCAATCAGTGCAAGCAACGTCGATTTTCCCGATCCCGTCGGACCGAATACGAGCGTATGGCCGACGTCATCGACATGGAGGTTGAGACGGAAGGGTGTAGAGCCAGAGGCGACCTGCATCAAAGGCGGCGACTGCTGCGGCAGATAGGGGCATGGTGCAGTTGGGTTCCCGGCCCAGACCGTGTTGAGGGGCATGAGATCGGAAAGATTGCGCGTATTGATCAATGGCTCGCGAAGATTGCAGTACCAGATGCCGGGGAGGCTGCCGAGATAGGCTTCGGTCGCATTGAGCGTTTCGATCCGCGCTCCGAAACCTTCCGCCTGGATCGCTTGCCTGATCATCTCGCATTTGTCGCGGACAGTAGCGCTGTCGACCCCAAAAACAATGACGACGGGCGTGTAGTAGCCATAGGAAACCAGTTCGGATGATGCCTGGGCGATCGCGTCCTCCACCTCGGCGACCATGGCGATTGCATCCTGGTCGACGGATCGACTGTCCGTCTGAAAAAGCTGGTCGAAGAATGGGCGAACCTTTTGCTGCCATTTCTTGCGGGTGCGTTCGAGGCGTTCACGAGCTTCCTCGGGATCCAGGAAGATGAACCGTGATGACCAACGGTAGCTGAGCGGCAGGCGATCCAGATTGTTCAGAATTCCGGGCCAGCTTTCCGATGGCAGCCCATCGATCGCCACCACGCCCACGTGGTGATTGTCCACGATCGGGTTGATACCATGGTGGAGCTCGGCTGTTGCCAGCCAATCGAGGTACATCGCTATGTCGGGCAATCTGACCGGATGGTTCTCCCCGGTGATGCAAAAGCGAATGAACTGGAAAAGCTCATGGAAGCGGTGTCTTCGTGCTCCGTTGCCTGGATCGAGCTCTCGCGTTGCCATGCGGCGAAGCGAGATCCAGTTTGCGAGATACTGTTCGACCTCGCGGGCACGGGTCCGAAAAAGATCAAGCGCCGCGTCGGCGAAGCCCTTCTGACGACTTTCAGGGTCGGCGTAGACATATCGCGCGAGCCCGCGTCGATTTGCTTCGAGCGGACGTTGCGTAAGGATGAGGGCGTGGCGGCTCTCGAAATGTGCCCCCTCCCTTTCGAAATGCTTCCGGCGTTCGGCATCGATCGCTTTCGTTACCGGATCGGGAAAATACGAGCGGTCGGCGCTCGGATATGTGGCGGCGTCTACCCGCAGCGCCTCTATCTGGATCATCCACCCAGATCCCAAACGAGCGAGAACCGCGTTGATCTGGCGGGATATTTCGTTGCGCTCCAGGTCCGTGGCACTCTCGCTGTCGGGGCCTGCGAAGTACCACCCTGCCATCAGTGAGCCGTCTTTCAAAAGGATGACCCCATTGTCGACAAGTGCGGCATAGGGCACGAGATCGGCAAAGGAGGGTTCGGTCGAGCGGAAGCGCGCTAGATTGACCATCGCGACACCGTCAGCCCTTCCGCCATGGCGTCGCGGTCGGGCGATAGGTCCGCCGATAGCGCATGTGGCGGATGTAGACCTTGCGCATGAGGGGATCTGCTTTTGCCATCCGCCTCAAGACGCCGATCGCCAGGATCCAGAGGGTAAGGCCGATCAGGGCCGAATAGACGGTCAGGACGACAAAGATCAGGATGACCGTCGCAAGCCCCGTGACGAGGACGAGTTCGCGATCGGCGCCCAAGAGCAAGTTTGGGCGTGAGAGGGCACGATGGACACGGTTTCGCTCGAGTAGGCAGAAGACCTCAGGCATTGCCCGCGCCTCCCCTCGTTTCTGAGTGAAAGATGTTGAGCGAAGCATGGTCGCCGATCGATGCGCCGGTTGCTCCGAACAGCTGGACGATCTGTGTCGCGCCGAGCAGGAGACCGGCGACGAGCACGATGTAAAACAATCGCCTGGCGAAATCGTTGAGTTCGCCGCCGAAGATCAGCATACCGCCGGCGACGGCGACCGCAGCAAGCGCGATGAAGCCGGCGACAGGGCCTGTAATCGACTGCTGAATTTGTTCGAGTGGACCCTCCCAGGGCAGACCGCCGCCCGAGCCGGCGAACACCGGTTCCCCGCTGAAGAAGGTCAGCAGTCCCGCGAGAGCTACCATTGCAATTCGTGTTTCACGCTGCATGTCGTTCCCCGTCTTGATAAGGTTCCAGGAGGTAGGCCGTCCCGTCGTGTCCAATGAGGCGCATAGGCTCTCCGAGCCGCCGGCCGGTCGCCGTGCGTTCGATCGAAACGACGAGATCGACTGCTTCGGCGATGACGTCCTGCATTGGCTGCCGGCTTGTCTCCGCGGTCAGCTGCTCCAGCCTGCGAAGTGCCGAACGCGCGGAATTGGCGTGCACCGTCGCGATGCCTCCGGGGTGCCCCGTGTTCCATGCCTTGAGAAGAGAAAGGGCGGCCGCGTCTCTGACTTCGCCCACGATGATCCGGTCCGGTCGCAGCCGGAGTGTGCTCTTCAGCAAGCGCGCCATGTCGATCTCGTCGCTGGTGCGCAGCGAAAGGACGTTGTGCGAGCCGCAACGTATTTCGACCGTGTCCTCAAGGATGATGAGGCGGTCATCCGGTGCGACCGTCGCGATCTCGCAAATGAGCGCATTTGCCAGTGTCGTTTTGCCGGAGCCGGTCCCGCCTGAGACGAGGATGTTGAGCCGGTCGGCAACAGCCCTTGCTAGGAGACGAGCCTGCTTCCCCGTCATGAAGCCATCGTCCACATACTGCTCGAGAGGAATGAGACGCGAAGCGCGCTTGCGTATGGAGAAGGATGGTGCAGCGACGATCGGTGGCAGCAGCCCCTCGAAACGGTGTCCACTGACTGGCAGCTCGGCCGACACGATTGGTCTGTGTTCGTCGACCGCCGTACCTGTCGCATGGGCTATGCTGCCGATTGCGATCTCGGCGGCGGCGGTATCCATTTCTCCAAGGCGCGCGATCGATTGACCGAGGCGTTCCACGTAGAGGCTGCCGTCCGCGTTGAGCATGATCTCGACGACGCTCGGGTCATCGAGTGCAGCCCGAATTGCTGGACCAAGGGCTTCCTCGAGCTTGCGGACAAGGCGGGGAAGGGAGCGGCTATGCGTCATGACAACACCGACGAGGTCGGTGCGGCGGGGCGATCGAAGGTTGAGACATACCCAACCGGCCTGACTTGCTGGAAGATGCCTGCGTCAACCGAGAGAACACCAGCCAAGGCTGTTGTCTGGCCTACCATTTGCGGCGGTCCGAGCCGATGAAGCGACCACCCGGCAAGCCCAAGGATGCGCTCGACGGCAATGTCGGTGACCGTGACCACCTCGGTGTATCCGCGCGAAAGGCACCATTCGAGGATGCCGGCAAACATGAGGCGGGTAACGTGGTGGAGACCGCCGCGACCCTTCCGTTGTGTGGTCGTATCGACGCAGAAGCGCGAGCTCTCGATCATCCGCGCGTGCGGGTGAAACGCCTGCTCCGAGACGAGTTGCGGGAACACGGACAAAAGCATCGTCTGACCCATGGCGGGGAGAAGGCGAGCACAGCCGACTACTTCATTCTTTGCAGTGACAGCGAGTATGTAGACGGGATCAAGATCGTCGAACGTGTCGCGCTCCCGGCCATCGCGCGCGGCGACCTGCCAGCCCAGGCGTTCATCGAAGACCTTCGCACGAAGGCCATACATCTGGTCGAGGAAGCGCCGGGTGTCGCTCCAACTGCGCTTCTCAATGGCGATCACCATCATCGGTCGTCCTCCTCCGTTTACTGGGGGAGAAGTGCTACGACTGAGGACATCGTCGCGAGGGGTAAAAATGCTCCTGAAATTTCGCCACGTCGATTCTAGGGGCAGAGAGATCTTCCCTGACCGAACGGATGTGCGGCCCGTCGGAGAATAGTCAGCGCATTCTGAACGTCGAAATGTGACCGGTCGTGGCTGATGCGCCGAGCTGATTCGGGCGGGTGGGGTGCAATGTGTGGGAGATCGCCGCGCTAACGACGCCGTTCAGGTGAGCAAAAGTGTGCGTAAACTCATCGGGTGGCCTAGATTGCATTCAGCAAAAAAGAGTGCAATTTCAGGGAGTAGACCGGTTTTCAGCGCTGAGGGCTCGGGTTTGGCGTTAAGGCTTTGTTAACCCTATAATTCTGGACGGTTCGGGAGAATCGTGTTCTACCTCTTGGCGGGCAATGGTCGGTAAACCGGCTTTAGGCCGCCAAGAGGGAAAAATGGCGATAGCTAGACGCGCAGAAACTGACGTTCAACTCAAGGAAGACGCTGCCGCCAAGATCTTGCGGCACGCCGGTCTTTTGTCGAGCCAGCTGCAGCAGCTGCGGACCCGCATGTACCCGCCGAAATCCGAAAAGACCTTGAGGTCATTTCTCACGAACGAAGTTTCGAAGCTGACATCCATACCGGATTCGACCCTGAAGCTGATGTCGTCGGAAGGGCGCGGGCCGACGCCAAGCCGCCTCGAAAACAACCATAGGGTCTACACGCTCGCCCAGATCAACGAGCTTCGGGAGCTGTTTGCCAAGCAGAAGCCTGCCGAGGCCCTGCGCTTTCTGCCTCGCCGACGCCCGGGCGAGCACTTGCAGGTCCTCGCGATCGCGAACTTCAAGGGCGGAAGCGCCAAGACGACGACCTGTGTTCATCTTGCGCACTATCTCGCTTTGCAAGGCTATCGCGTTCTCGCACTCGACCTAGATCCCCAGGCATCGCTCTCTGCAATGTTCGGCGCACAGCCGGAAATCGATGTCGGCGCCAACGAAACGATCTACGCGGCGCTTCGCTACGACGACGCTGAGCGGCGGCCGATCAGGGACATCATCCGCAAGACCTACTTTGATGGCGTCGATCTCGTTCCCGGCAACCTCGAAGTCATGGAGTACGAGCACGAGACCCCTCGTGTCCTGGCGCATAAGTCGAGCTCCGGTGCAATCTTCTTCGAGCGTCTGAAGCTTGCCCTGGCGGATGTCGAAGAAGACTACGACATCGTCCTTCTCGATACGCCGCCGTCCCTTGGCTTCCTGACGCTCAGCGCAATCTACGCTGCCACAAGCATGGTCATCACCGTTCACCCCGCCATGCTGGATGTGGCGTCCATGAGCCAGTTCCTCCTGATGATGGGCGATCTGATCAGCGTTTTGAATGAGAACGGTGCCCAACTCGACCAGGACTTCATCCGATATCTCGTGACGCGGCATGACCCAAACGATGCCCCTCAGTCGCAAGTCGTTGCGATGCTACGGCATATGTTCGGGACAGACGTCCTCCTGCCCACTGCCATCGAAAGCACAGCGGTTGAAGCGGCCGGCTTGGCAAAGCGTTCGATCTACGAGCTCGAAATGGGCCAGATTGGGCGTGATACCCATAAGCGCGCCCGCGAAGCCGTCGACGCGGTCAATGAAGCGATCATCCGCCTTGTCAACGATAGCTGGGGGCGGCCATGAGCAAGTCTTCTCGCAAGTCGATTGTGGCGAGCTTCGGTTTGCTGTCTCAAGAACTGGAGAGCAAGCTCGCAGACGACCCGCAACCTGCGCCCCCTCCTGCCCCGTCGCCGCGTGTCGGCGCGGGCGTCGTCGGTGCAGCACATCGCGCTATCGATGACATCAGGGCTGAACGGGACCGTTTGAGGGCGATCGTCGAGACAGGCGGGGGGGCGATCCTTGATCTGGATCCCGCGTTCATCGACCCTTCCCCCTATCCCGACCGGCTGCCGGACGACGACGCCGGCGATTTTGAGACGTTCAAGCGTTCGATCGAGTCCGAAGGGCAAAAGGTTCCTATTCAGGTTCGGCGCCACCCGTCGTCCTCCGGGCGCTATCAGATTGTCTATGGCCACAGGCGCTGGCGTGCTGCCAGGGAGCTTGGGCGCGCCGTTCGTGCGCTCGAGGTTGAGATCTCCGACCTGGATCTGGTCGTCGCGCAAGGCATCGAGAATGCCAGCCGGCAGGACCTGACCTGGATCGAGCGGACGCTGTTTGCATCGCGAATGGATAATGCCGGAATCAAAGCGCGGAACATTTATGCGGCACTGTCGATTGCGGATGCAGAGCTCGCTCGTATGCGCGGCGTCTATCGATCAATACCTGCCGATGTGATCGAAGCGATCGGGCGGGCTCCCAAGGTGGGGCGGCCGCGCTGGATAGAGTTCGCGAAAACCATTGCAAGCAATCCAGGTTCTCTAGCTGTGGTTCGGCAGGTGCTCACGGATGCGGGTGACGGTGTATCGGTGTCGGATCAACGATTCCAGCGGGCTTTCGAAGCGATAAAGCCGTCGACCCAGCCGCGAGAGGACCGCAATGAACTAGCGGCCAGCGATGGCATGAAACTGGGTGCCTGGAAGATGTCGCCCAAGGAGCTTCGAATCTCGGCGGACGGCCCTCTCGGACTTGAGTTCGTGAAGTTCGTCGGGAAGGAGTTGCCAGCCCTCATTGAACGCTTCTCTCGCGAGCGTGAAAATTAGAACCCTGACACTGTCAGAGGGTCTCATTCGACAAGGGAATACGGAAAGGAACACCGCAAAAGAAAAAGGCCCCCAAACGTTGCCGTAGTGGAAGCCTCTCTCATATCTGGACAATCTGAGAATCGCATTTCCACGAATCCCCGTCAAGAGTGATTGGCACCGAATTTGGTGAGCGGACTTCTTTTGCCTTTTGAGAGGTGAAGGAAATGCAGAGTGGAAGTGTGACGACGCCCTTCGGGCGGCGGCCGATGACGCTTACGCTGGTAAGACGGCAGATGGCATCCACCGAGATCAGTTCGGACAAGACGGCTGACAAATGGAAAGTGTTTCGTGACGCCTGCGAAGCCAGGACGCTTCTCGGGCTACAGGATCGTGCACTTGCCGTGCTTGACGCGCTCTTGAGCTTCTATCCTGAGACCGATCTGCGCCAGGGAGCGTCTCTCATCGTCTTTCCGTCGAATGCTCAGTTGTCGGTCCGTGCGCACGGTATCGCCAGCGCCACGTTGCGGCGACACTTGGCGACGCTCGTTGACGCTGGCCTGATTGTTCGCAAAGACAGTGCAAATGGGAAGCGTTATGTCCGCAAGGACAGGGCTGGCGACATCGAGGATGCGTTCGGGTTCGATCTTTCCCCGCTCCTTGCCCGATCGGAGGAGCTTGCGCAGATGGCCCAGCAGATGGCGGCAGAACGCGCGCTGTTTCGCCGGACCAAGGAGGCGCTCACCATTCGCCGGCGCGATGCCCGCAAGCTCATCTCGGCAGCGATCGAAGAAGGCGCGAGTGGCGATTGGGGCAAGATTGAAGACGTGTATTTGGCGCTCGTCGCCCGCATACCGCGATCTCCGACGATCCACGACCTGGCATCGATCCTCGAAGAGATGGATCTCCTCTGCGCAGAGATAGTCAACCAGCTGGATGGTTTGGATATTTCTGAAAATATGAGCAGCAATGATGCTCATATTGAGCGTCACATACAGAATTCAAATACCGAATCCACCAATGAACTTGAACCTAGCTCTAGAAACGAGCTGGGGGCGAAGGCTGAGCCAGAAAAGCCGCCACTGAGGGAGCCGCTGAAGGCATTCCCGTTGAGTATGGTGATGCGGGCCTGCCCTGAGATCACGATGTACGGACAAGGCGGGACCATATCGAGCTGGCGCGACTTGATGGCGGCGGCCGTGGTGGTGCGTTCGATGCTGGGGGTGAGCCCGAGCGCTTACCAGGATGCTTGCGAAGTGATGGGACCTGAAAATGCGGCGGTTGCCATGGCGTGTTTGCTCGAGCGGGCAGGACACATTAACTCGGCCGGAGGTTACTTGCGCGATCTGACGTCAAAGGCGCGACGCGGCGAATTTTCACTTGGCCCTATGCTGATGGCCCTGTTGAGAGCGAGCGGAAGCCCCGACCGGCAGGTTGGGTAGACGATTTCCGTCCCGGTTTTCGCATTGTCGTTCCTGGCGGAACCGGGCGCGACAGTGGCAACCCGTGCAGTATGCGGCCGATCCTGAGAGGAGAGCACATTGGCTTCTTCTGACGTGCGGCCGACAAAGTCGGACCGTTCGTGTGGACCCCCGCTTGAGGCATGCGCTTCTCGATGGTGGACAGTTTCTGTGGCGGGGCTCAAGCAGGTTTCCGAGAAGATCCGGCGCCGCCGTCTGTGCACCATCGGTGTAGAAGCAGCTATCATGAGATAGATCCGGCCGAGTTACCGCCACGCCCCTCGAACAGTGGCAACTCATTGTCGGCGACCAGGAACGGTCCCGACCTGGGTCGATCTGTACCCAACCCTACCGCGAGGTCCCGGGTAACAGCCATGTTTCGCTCGACGTTTTGCCTACTCCGGCCGCGGAAACTGTGGCTCCAATTGAAAAAATGCCATCATTGCACTATATGCAATCAATGATGACTGGAGGCGATTTACATGGCCAGCATTACCATTCGCAACATCGACGATCGATTGAAACAGAGGCTGCGAGTCCGCGCAGCGACCCATGGCCGATCGATGGAAGACGAGGCCCGTGATATCCTGAAAATGGTGTTGGCGCAGCAGGAGACAACGGCGGGAAACCTCGCTGGCGCGATCCGCGCGCGCTTGCAGCCGCTTGGCGGCGTCGAGCTGCAAATTCCCGCGCGCGAACCGATCCGTGACGCTCCGGATTTCTCTGCAATATGATCGTTCTCGACACAAATATCATATCTGAGCTGCTGTTACCGGCTCCCGAGCCCGCGGTTGTCGATTGGCTTGCGGAACAGCCTCCCGCCGCCATCTTCACGACCACGATCACTGAAGCCGAAATCCTATATGGTCTACGCCTGCTTCCCGATGGTCGCCGCCGGCGCGACCTTGAAGCGGCAATCTTGCCGATCTTTGCGCAAGACCTCGCCGGTCGCGTGCTGCCGTTCGATCGGGAGGCCGCAGACGTTTATGGGATGATTGCAACTGAGCGGCGCAAGGCGGGTCGCCCGATCAGTCAGTTCGACGCCCAGATCGCCGCCATCGCCCTTTCGCGTGGCGCCGCGCTGGCAACTCGGAATGTTCCGGATTTCGAGGATGTCGGTTTGGTAATAATAAACCCGTGGCGGGACAGGTAAGGTGGCGGACGCCGCAAATCGATCGACGTTACTGCCGGCTCGATACTGCATCGAGCCGAGCAACTCGACGCGCTTGATGCCATCCTGCCGTTCGACCGTCGCGACCAACTCGCTGCCCTGTTGACGGACGACGACGTCGCCACGGGCAGCCCCCTCCCCTGGTCGGCGCCGGAGAGCCTGCTACTTAAGTTCGTCGCCCACCATCTCAGGGACCCGGACAAGTGCGCGGAAGATCAAGCCATGGCATGCCGGCGGAGGTGGAAGCTGGCTTGCGTTCTCAACCTCTGTTGAGCGCCGACGGGCCGCATGCCCCGACGCCATCTCTGCCTTCAAGTGATGCGAGCGTTGGAGGTCGGCGGCGCGCTCGGCATTTTGTCGCGGATCGTAGAACACGCCGATTTGCGCACCGGCCGCCTTTCGCTCCGCTTCCAACTCCGCCGTAAGTGTGGCCAATTCGGCCTTTACCGCAAAATAGCGTTTCATCACGACGATGAGTTCGCGGTCGTCCGTTTTCATCATCGCTCCCGAGATTCTGTTTGCATGAGGACAATGATGATCAACAACAAGGGCAGAATCGCGATGGTTCATTAGACCTCACAGTTTGGCGCAACGAAAAAGTCTGGCGTAGAAGGAGGTGGGCCACCCTAGCGTGAGTGACCGCCAGCGGAGCACGAGGAGCGCTGCCCGTTGGACCGAAGCGCTTCAGGAGGCGTGGTTGCTCCGATAAATGGATAATGGCGTTACCGCGCAGTAAGTCCAAGCCATCACGCCGGGCGGTGTGGTTCCTGTCAGACGTTACTGCAAGCGAAAAAGCCCGAGCAATCCCGGCCCTCCCCAAAAGATCGCCGTGCGAAATCGGCCTAGGCCTGCAAATTGTCCGCCGACATCTTGCCTGACTTGCGGTCCGAAACCAGTTCGTATGTGATCTTCTGACCATCTTTCAGCTCTCGCAGCCCAGCCCGCTCGACCGCAGAAATGTGGACGAAGACATCAGCGCCGCCGCCATCCGGCTGGATGAAGCCAAACCCCTTCGTCGCGTTGAACCATTTCACGGTACCAGTCGCCATAGTGTCTTCCTTCGATCATTTGCCGTGCCGCCCCAACGGCGGACATGGCTTGCCTCTACGCATGAACAATTAGACGCTTTCGCGCCCCGGACAAGGCTGAATTCATCTCGAAGGACTGTCAACCTGGCGTGGTTCCGACGGCACGATCATTTCTGTGGTGCTTCATCTTAGGAGGCGTGTTTCTCAACTTTGCTGCCGGCAGGCGCGTTTGAGCGCATCAGCGCCATCAGCATTGGCCCGAGCGAAAACTTTTAAGTATCGATAGGGATCGATTTAGAGTCGCAGACGACCTGCGTTCGGGGCAATCACAGCCGATTAAGAGCCAAAGTCTTGCGCGCGAAAGTCCGGAAGGTTCGGCCAGATACGATGTCCTGGCGCTTGTGTCCCAGCCGGAGCGAGGTAGAATATAGACGATTAGGCACCAAGGAACCAGAGGATGGCACTGAGCATCAAAGATCTAGAGACGGAACGCCTTGCCAAGGCACTGGCCGAGAAGACCGGTGAAACCATTACCATGGCGACCCGCCGCGCACTGGAGGAACGGCTGCGGCGCCTCGCAAATGCCGCAAGTCGCGATGTCCTTCTCGAGGAACTGGCCGCCAGCCGTAAGCGTTGGGCCAAGCTGCCGATTGTCGACAACCGCTCTGCCGACGAGATCTTGGGGTATGACGAAAACGGGCTCCCCAGCTAATGGTCATCGACACGTCCGCCATCGTCGCGATCGCATTCAATGAGCCCGAAGCAGAAACCTACGAACAAAAGGTCGTCGACGCGCCACGGCGCTTCATTTCCGCGGCGACAATCCTTGAACTCGCCATCGTCATCGAGGCGCGCCTCGGCGAGGCAGGTGCCGCAGAGCTCGATCTGTGGCTTTACAAGGCGGGTGTCGAAATCGTCGCCGTCGACGCGGAACAGATCGCGGTGGCAAGGCGAGCCTGGCGCAGCTATGGCAAGGGCCGACATCCGGCCGGCCTGAACTACGGGGACTGCTTCTCCTATGCGCTGGCCAAGACACGCAATGAACCTCTGTTGTACAAAGGCGATGATTTCTCCCGCACAGACATCGAGGCGGCATGACATGGCATCCATTGCACCAGGGAACCGCAAACGCAATGATCCGAGATATCAGTCGGCAGGATGCTTGTTCGTCAGCAGTTCGGCATTGAGATGATCAAGGCCCGGGTCCATTTCGGACTTTTCGACGGCGCCGCGCAGGTCCGCCGTCGCCTCGACGCGACGGTCGCGCCGCGACAGCCGCAGATAATCCTCATAGGCAAGCAGCACGATGCGCGGCCGGCCATTCTTGGTGATGATCACCGGCTCACGCACGGCGGCATCCTGGTAGGCGCCGAAATTCTTCGAAACCGCCGCAGCGGTGACGGTCGACGTCATTTTGATACTCCTTTCTCCGGAAAGAAAGGATTGTCGTAATTTCGGCAAGGCCCCTGGAGACTGTGGTCCGATGATCGACAACCATAGAAGGGCGGCTTCTGACAGCCAAGCGGTGCATCGAGAGCATGACGCGCTCGACGCGCTCGACGCATCCTGCCGTTTGATCGGCGCGACCAACCGGCTGCGCTGCAGGATCAGGTATCAATCATGATGGATCTGGAGTCGGAAACGCCGTATGTCAGCCGCCCTGGATCACCGGAAACGCCGGAAATCCAGGCATTGCAGTCCCTTCCTCACCCTTGTTCAGCGGACTCATTTGCCCGATCGGATGGCCTGGACCTCACCCGAGATTTCGTTGGACAGACCCCTGGTTAGAGAGGCAGTGTAACGGCACGGTCCGTGAGCGGGGGCGCATCAAGGTGCAGGTTCGGTCATTAGCGTCGGATTTCGTGCCGGTGCTTTGTGCGCTTTTGCTTGTCTTGCTGTCATCGGCGATCGCATCAGCGCAGCAAGCCGATGTGGCGCTGGCGGTCGGCACAATCACCGATGACAACTATCCCGGTCGGGAGTCTGCTGGCAATGGTCTGGGCGAGGTTATCTTGCACCACCTCGTCACCACGCTGGGCGACGGCGGGGAGTTTGCATGGTGCGCGGGAAAGGTCGTCGAATGGCGGCGGATCGACGAGGTGATCAAGGAACAGAAGTTTCAGCAGTCGAAATATGCCGATCCGGCCACGGCGATCAAGAAGCTGGGTACTGTCGCACCAGACTTTTTGATTGGCGGCCGCATCACATTCGGCGCCGGAAAAGCCGACTGGACCATAGAGACAAGAACCAACCCTGGCGGTGACCTTGTCGACAGCTTCACCGGCTTTTCAGACGACGATGCGTATCTGGACGAGGCTGCCCGGATTGCCGAACATGTGCTGGACAAGCTTTGTCCCGGCCCGTGGACGGTCACCGGCGGCGGCGCCCGGATCAAGGTGAGCGGAACCGTGGCGAAGTTGAACGAGGCGTTCAAGGTCGTCGGCAAGTTCCCCGGTGGCACCGCGGATTTCGTCTACACGCCAACGTCGCGCTCCGGCGGGACTGTGAAATATGTGCTTGCGGGGGGCGGCTTTTCAGGCGCCGGCAGCGGCACCTATACGATCGGTCCGTCGGGCGATGGCTCTAGGCTGACGATCAAGCAGACCACGAAGGGCTGCATCAACGGCGTACCGGGTTCGTGCAAGACCAACAGCGAGGTGCTGACCCTGACCCCGGTTTCGCGCTAACGGTCCGCTGTGAGTGCGGTTCTCAGCCTACGGCCAGGAGCGGCTTCGCGGTGTAAGCCCAAGTCGGCCAAAATCACGGCTTTGGGCCGACTGGGCTATAGCTGTACATCTGTTGCGGCGGGCGGACCATACGATGAACGGCGCGTCGGAGCCGCTCAACGATCCAGCCCTACCCACGGCGGTTGACAACCCGCACGAGGTTGTCCCAACTCTTTGTGTGGAACAACTTGCACCGAAGATTATTCGATCGTGTATGAACACTATCGCTCCGATCGCAATGTTGGCATTGTTTCTCTCGTCCGGCATCGTCGCTGCCCAGGGGCTTCGGCCGGTAGGCATCAACACCGCATCACTTGCTGAAAGCGCTTAATGCCGGCGCCGACTTTGCACCCGGCAAGACGGTCCAGGTTGTGGGGACGGGCCCGCCAAGACAGGGGAATGTCAAGCGGATCGAGGTGAGTAGAAAAATCGGACAGGTGCTCGCCTATGAAGAGGCAGGAAAGCTGCTGGCGGCTTATCCCGCGACGGTTGGAAGCAAGGATAATCCATCGCCCTACGGTACGGACAAGGTCAAGGGCGTCGCCCGGATGCCCGTCTATAGGTACGATCCGAATGTGAACTTTAAGCAGGGCAAGAACAACAAGGTTCTTATCATCCCCAAGGGACCGAATGGCCCGGTCGGCAGCGTGTGGATCGATTTAACCGAACCGACCTATGGGATCCACGGAACTCCCGACCCCGACCTCATCGACAAGGGAGCGTCGCATGGCTGCGTCCGCCCGACGAACTGGGATGCCGAAGAACTCGCAGGGATGGTCAAGTTCGGCGTCGTCGTCAAGTTCGTCAATTGATCGGTGCGGACCGCATACCAACTCGGCCGGGAAAGGTGAGTTTCTATGATCGCGGGAGCACGGTCGCTAGCGTGATCCCCACGAATGGACGCTGTTCGTCACCGCCGCCCACCCTGTCGATCTGGCTGAACTGTTAAAAGGGTGCTTTGTACTCTTCCCCCATGTTCAAGGACCATCGCTACACGGTCGGCTGACGGGCGCTTGATGCACACGATCTTGAGCCAGAAGGGGCGCGCTCGATGCGGGTGGACGGTGTGGTGATGGTGGCGCTCACGGGAATGCTAAACGATCTCACCTGGGATCTCGCGATGGCATGGAAGCCCCGTGGCGCCCGCCGGGCGCTGCTCGCGTTCGTCGATCCCTGCGGCAGAGCTAGGCGGATCCCCGCAGGACGCAAGAAGATCATAGTTGCCGGCATGATCTGAGCAACCTTTCCCCCTCCGTCCGCGGGCGAAGTACGGAAACCTAATCCTAGGATGGCTGCTCCTTGGGTTGCCGGCCGATGAAGAACCCTGCTACCGACGCCCAGAAGCCTTTCGGCTTGTCGGCGAGTAACGAGCGAACCTGGCGGGCTGCCACCGCCGCACTTACCGTCGTGCCAAAGCGGCAGTAGCAGACAACGTCATGCAGTTCGTCATCGCTGATTTCGAAGAAGCGCTTCGCCTCGCCATAGGTGTCCGTTTCCATACCTGCAGCACGGAGCACCGGATCCCTAAATGCGATCGTTATCGGCGAATAGTCGCAGCGCAGGGCATTTCGCTCATCCATAACCTGGAATTCGGTTTCATGAAGCGTGTCCAGGTGTCTGTACCTGATTAGTTCCAGAAGCTCGGCCCAGCGCTCCAGCCGCTGCCGGCGCGTCATACCGTCTGGATCGAAACAGGGCTCAACCTGTGCGATGGTCTGCAGTTGTTCCAAGGTGTGATGCTTCATTGTCGCCTCCAATCAAACGACGTTGCGAAAGCAGACCCCAGCAATAGAGTGATCCCTGTCAATTGCGCTGTCCAATCACGATGCTGGCGGCGGGCCTATCGTGAGAATTTCATTTGAACGATATCAGATAGTTAGCCTCGCACGTAATTTGAGAGTTGGCGTTGAATTGAGATATATGAGAACAGCGCTGGGCCGTTTCCACGTCAACTGAGATTCAGCTGGGGCGTGCATGATAGCGGCGCAATTAGACGCGGCCTTCAGATCGCGTTGCTCGACGAGAAGCACGTCAATCCGGAGATCGTTTTCGATCTGGCACGGACGTTTACGGTTCTTGGTTGGTATCCCCTTCCTCTGCCGCGTATGGCAGAGTCGGTCGAACACCGAGCGGATACCGTCGAAACTGCAGTCGCTTCGATCAACTGAGCCTACAGCTCAGACTAATTGCCCGACCTATAGAAGATGACCCTTCCGCCTGGCATGAGTTGGAGCAGATAGTCGAATTCGCTCACATTGGCGGTAAGCACGGTAAGCCCGAGCTTTTGGGCCTGCAGAAACAAGACGCAGTCGTGCAGCGCTCGCAAGCGAGCATCGCGCTGATAGCCCTGGAGGCGACACAACATGCCTGACAGCAATGCGGCGCGTCCGAGGACATCCGCATCGGGTCTGAACACGCGATGGGGCCGCATGGCCTCAATCGTCGTCCTGATCTGTTGAATGGCGGTTTCGTACTCGGGTGTGCTCGATCGAGTACGCCCACCGTGTGCATCAACTCCTGGATGGCGATCGTGGAATGGTTGCTGTGACGGAGTTCGAGCAGGTCTCCAACAACTTCCGGCGCCCGCCCTTGCAAACCATCGATGTAGACGCAGGTCTCGAGGAGAAGTTCCGGCCCTGCTTCCGCTTGCTCCCCAAGAAAGGGCAACTCGTTGTCAGGACGCCTTGAGAGAGTCCGACCGGGGTCGAACTTCATCCAGCGAAGGGCCGCATCGAAATCAAACATCGTAGCGCCGGAGAGCGTGCGCCGGAAAAAAAGGCAAAATCTGACAAGTCAGAATCCCAGCTTACGATTTCGGTTCGGTCTTTCGCAAGACCCGTGGAACAGTCGATCCTGAGTTGAGCCTTTCGCCTAAGATCGCGCAGATAGCTGCGGGTCGTGTTGATCTGCGCTGACCTTTAGCGAATTCACGCGATGATTGCTGCGGCATTTCCTCCATTGAAGGCCGCTGGCGCGTTTTCGTGGACACTTGCGGGAGATTGGTCATCCTTCATGCTGTTTCGGTTCTGGCGGCCTTCCATTCACATAATAAAACACGCTTGCAACGGAGCAATTTCTAACGCATTTCTTATTTGTACAAAGCACTTCGAAACGAGGCCGTTAAAAGCGCGATGGCGAAGCGACAAACCGTTAACGTCCAACAGCCTCTCAAGCGACTGATCGGCTACGCCCGCGTCTCGACCGACGACCAGGTCCACGATGCTCAAATCGACGAACTGCGCGCTGCCGGCTGCGATCGGATCTATCAGGAGCATGGCTCCGGGGCATCGCGCGCTCGCCCAG
>NZ_JACVAS010000022.1:0-31233 GCF_014852025.1 Ensifer sp. ENS10 | reverse complement strand
CCGCCGTCAAAACCTCGAATGTTCGTGGCTGATTCACACTGTCGCTCATAGGATTCTCCGCATAACTCATGCACAAAATCCCCGATCAGCGCGCCAAATGATACGTGGGGGTCCCTACGCGCTTACGATGGACCCGCCCGCCGGAAGCCTCCAATTGAGCAGGCGCTGCATTCATATGGCCCGACGATCAGTCTTCCTTGCGAAGGGATCACGTCCGAATCGTCTGCAACAATTCTTAATAGAACTTCGAGCCGCAGACCGTTGAGAGCGAAACCTGTGCGTGCAATCATTCGACATTGCGTCAAGCACCGCGACCGGGAGGCAAGCGATGCCTACCGCCGAAAACGGACCCTTGATCGTGGTCAGCTCGCGTGACGCGGGCTTCAGCCTCACCCATCGCCACATTCTCGCGGCAGCGGGATACTCCACTGATCTGTCGCTCGGCGCCGAAGACTTCGCATCGATCACGGTCGGAAGATCGGTCGAGGCCGTCCTGCTCGATGCCGCGGATGCAGGTGTCGCTGGCTTTTGCCAAGGCCTTAAGCAGGACACCTCAACAAGATCGGCTGCTATCATAGCACTGCTGCGAGCCAAGGCGGCCGTTGCACTTCCGGCACTCATCCGCGCCGGTGCTGACGACGTGTTCGTCTGCCCGGTTGAACCGCAACGCTACCTCGACGCGCTCAAGCACCATCTGTCGGCATTGGACGATACGCGCGCCAGGACTGGATTACTCCATGCCGGCGGACTTGCGGTCGACCCTCAAAGCCACCGCGCCGCCTGGCGTGGAGAGCAGTTTCATCTGGGCCTTCTCGAATTTCGACTGCTCGGGACATTGATCGGGGGAGCGCACAAGGTTCACACGCGGCGTGAGCTGATCGAACAGGCCTGGCCGCGCGGGACCTTTGTCGATCCTCGAACTGTCAACGTTCATGTCGCCAGGCTCCGAAAAGCGCTAATCACCACGACCGGCTACGACTGGATCCGCACCGTGCGCGGCGTCGGCTACGGACTGGCGCCGCTTGCTCCTGGCTTCGACCATCCCTCGGATTACCACCCGCTCACCGATTTGCGACTGGAGGCATGACATGGACATGGTCATCGTCAATGGCAGCTTGATCACCGGAGACGGGATCACCTTTCTTGAAAAGGCCAGCGTCAGGATCAGAGGAACGAAGATCGTCGACGTGATGCCTTACCAAGTGACGGCAAACGAGGGGGACCGGATTATCGACGCCGGCGGAGCAGTTGTTTTGCCCGGCATCATCAATGCTCACGCACATGGCTGCATCGCCGGCCCTTCCATGCCATCCGGATCGCTGCCACTTTCAGCGCAGGACATCTCCTATCAACGCAACCGCCATCTGCTAAGCGGCACGACGACGCTTCTCAACGTTTGTGGTCTCGCTACTCCAGATGAAATCGGATCCGGCGCGCTTGCGTCCCACGCGTTGGACGTTCAGGTTTCGACGGCCCACACCCCGAGCAGCCTCGGGGCTGCCCGTGTCTCGGACGGAGCGGGGCTGTCGGCGCATCACCTCTCTGCCACCATCGACGACATGCTTGCGCGCGGCGCAAAAGCGCTCGGAGAAGCCGGCGGTGGTCAGACGCTCGGCGGTGGCGCCCAAGACTACCGATATCTGCCGCAAGCCATAGAGCAGGCAACCGGTGTCACCATTCACCCGAAGATCGCCCGATTGTTCAAGGAGGCGGTCCTCGGACGAAGGCTGGATGGCGCAGCGGCCGCTTCGAACGATGGGCTCGAAGCGCTCCTCGACCAATACGCCCTTATTGGCCATCTGACTGCCGCGCAACTCCGCGGGATCGTCGTTGAGACCGTCATGCCGCCGGTTCACCTGGCGATGAGGGGGCTTTCCGAGATCGCCGCCCAATCCGAACGTGTCGGGATGGCGGCGATATTCCACAACGCCGCGCCGACGGCTGCAACCCTCGTGCAGTTGGCCGAAGCCTATCCCCGAGCCCGGATGATCGCCGGGCATTCGAACCACCCGATGTTCCTGCCTGAGGAAGCTCTGACAACGGCAAGGTTGCTGAAGGAACGGGGTGTGACGATCGACGTGTCGACGCTCGACTGCATCACGACCCGATGGCGCAACGGCCCCGAAAACCTTGATCTTCTTGCGACCGAAGGGGTGATCGACACCTTGTCGACGGACTATGCCGGCGGCGATTGGGATACAATCCTTTCGGCGATCCAACGCATGATCGCCAAGAAGCAGATGCCGGCACCGCGCGCCGTGGCGCTTGCAACCGGCAACGTCGCCAAGGCAATCCCCGAACTTGCCGGCGACCGTGGATTGATCGAAAAGAGCAAGCAAGCAGACATCGTCATCTGCGACGCCCATAACCTTGCCCGTGTACGTCATGTGATCGCTAAGGGGCGCCTGGTCATCGAGAATTGCCGCATTCTTTGACGTCCGGCGTGTTAGCGAAGCGCCATGAGCAGCCCGGAGCCATGGTCATCGGGCATATCGAGAACGCCACCAACGATCTGGCGCTGCCGCTCGGGCGTAAGTACCCGACGGGTTACGCGGAGGAACTTCTCCTCGATTGCTTCGAACGACATCGGATGTTTCGGATCGCCAAGCGGGCCGAGGATCTCAGAGCACAATCGCCGAGAGGACGTCGATATCGTGACACGCGCAAGTGTCTCGCCCGGGAACAGCGCATCGATCTCGTCGTTTATCGATAGCAGTACCTTCTCGGAAAACGTTGAAAGGTCCTCGCGCCCAAGGAGATCTTCCCCGAGGGGCGCCAGTGCATCACGCCCCTCGATCGCGGCGATCGCGATGCAATAGGGCAGGCTGTACTGCATGTCGACGAGGGTGGTTGGCCGACGCTTGTTGCCAAGTTTCAGCGCCCAGCCGAAGGTTTCCACTTCGACGCATTTGATGTCGCTTGCATCAATCTCGCTCCTGTCGACAAGCATAAGGAACGCATCCAGCGCGGCATGGATATAGCGGCAGCAGGCGTAGGGCTTGAAATAGGTGCCGACGAGGTGAGATCGCTCCCCGAGGTCAGCCACGATCGTTTGCCGGTTGTAGTAGTCAGGATGATCAAAAACATCAGTTGGGCCGGAGTGCCCGCCGATCGCCAGCTGGACGGCGGCGAGCCCGAGGGTTGCACTCCAGGCGATACCCTCCTTCACGTCATTACCCGTCAGTTGCGAATAGCCCGAGCTGCCATTGGCCTGCTGGTTTGGCGCAAGCACCGCGGCGATGGCGAGCGCATGGGCGACCTGATCCTCGCGGCAACGCAATAGTCGCGCAGCAGCCGCCGCCGCTGCGACCGACGCCCAACGCCCGGTCTGACGGGTCGCGATCATTTTCGGCATTTGCGCCGACGCGATACGCACTCCGACGTCATAGCCAACGGAAATCGCCGAAATCAAATCGTTTGCCCCGGCACTCGTTTCGGGAAGCAGCGTCAGAACCGTGGGAATGACTGCCGCCCCCGGATGCCCACGCGCCAGCCGATGTCCGTCGTCGAGATCGAGCGCAGATGCGGCCGCAGCGTTGGCAAATACGGCGCCTGCGAGCGAAGCCGTCTGTCCCGTCGCCCAGATGGAACTCGAACCAGCCCCCATAAGTGCACGCGCTGTCGCTCTGACGGCAGTCGGACCCGGCATGTCCCGGCCGGCGATTGCCGCGCCAACAAGGTCAAGCACGCACTTCAGGGCCATGTTCCTGTCGTCACAGCTCGGCTGACGGCGTGACGTCACCAGAATGTGCTCGGCAAGAACTTCTGTGATCAAGGGCAACGTGGCCTCCCGGCAGCGGGTCTGAGCTTGGCGAGCCAGTTATCTAAACGCGTCGCTTCAAGAGCTTTTCCCAAGTCGCTTCTGCGACATAGAGATCGAGCATCGGGAGCCCAACGCAGGTCACGCAAACGGGTCCGGGGCGGGAATCTTGCCAGCCGGTTGGTGCCGACAACTCGCCAATTCCAAGCAGCGGGCCAGCCGTCTCAAGGCTCATGTCCCTGCGTGAAAAATAAAGCGAAACGCTCTGAGAGTTTCGACGGGAAACGGTCTTCAAGTCGTCGCAGATGACAGTGCCGGTGCGAAGAGCACGCTTCAAATAGGCCTCAGGGATCTCGTCGCCGCCGAGGTGGAGGGTCGCAGCATCCCTTGCAAGCTCATGATCCTCGAATATCGGTTCGCGCGCATTCGTTGCCGTGACGACAAACGCACATTCGGAAAGCGCGGAATTATCCTCCACCGGAACCAAGGCAATCGGTGTGGACGACGCGGCCGCCTCCGCAAACCGGGCGGCACTCTCCGGAAATCGGCTTCGAATAAAGATGCGCTCTATGCGCTCCGCACCCGTCAACGAAAGGCAGTCGATGACGCTTCTTGCGACCGGGCCGGCACCAAAGAGAAAGACCGATATCTTCATTGGCGTCTCGACGAAGGTCTCCAGCACCAACGAGGCGTAGGTTCCCGTCCGCGCGGCCGAAAGCGCGGTTCCATCGAAGATGGCAACGGGCCTGAGCGTCGTCTTGTCGAGAAGTAGGTAGGTCGAGGTCGACCGGGGCAAGCCGCGCCGACGGTTGAATGCATTGGCGCCGATAATCTTGACGCCGCCAAACCGAGGATTGACACTGTAGAGGGATGAGAGCTTCCACCCCAACCGTTCCGCAGCGAAAGATTCACGCTGTGCAATAAATTCGGGCATCGCCCAGAATTCGTCCTCGGGCAGAGAAAGAACGGCCTTTCCACCGACCGACGAGCCGCGTCGGATGTCGCGACACGCTGTCTCGACCGCTTCGTGCGTCTCGGCTACAGACAGCTCCGCACCAAGATGGCGCAGTTCCTCGGTAGATACGACATTGAGGACGGGTTCGTCCAAAGTCATGCTCGCCTCCCATAGATGAAGAGCCGAGCATACGGGAATGGCTGAGGCGGCGAGGCGAAGGTTTGGAGAATGCTTGAACACGCAGGTGACGTGACGGTCAGAGCACGAAAAAGATTCGGAGACAGTACGGAAAAGTACCGGATCTGGATTGGTTCGAGCAGATTGGAACTGCGCGAGCGCTCACGGCGCGCCAGTCACCTTTGTCGATCGTACGTCGCCGCCTATGAAGCGAGGGCGTATTCCGGATCTATTTCGGGAATTGCCGCAAGGTCCTTCTCCAACGCCGCGGCCTCAATCTTGAGATCATAGCTAGCTTGCAGGTTCATCCAGAATTCAGGACTTGTGCGGAAAAACTTAGCCAACCGCAGTGCTGTATCTGTAGTTACAGCAGTCTGTTCATTCGCTAGGCGCCCAATACGGGTGCGAGGAACGTTCAGCTTCTTGGCGAGCGCTCCTGCGCTCATGTGGTAAGGGAAGAGGTACTCCTCGCGAAGGATTTCGCCCGGATGTACCAGGGGTAGTATGCTTGTCATCGTTCGGTCTCCTTCATACCGATCTTAGTGGCAGTCGACGAACTCGAGATTGTCGACGCCACAAGTTTCAGAATGTCTGCTGGGAATCCTTTGGGAGCTTTCCCACTTGCCAGCCCGAGAATAATGCGTTCCTGCCATTTCAGAGCGGCTGGCTACACACTTCGATCAATGCGAGCAATGAACGACGCACTGCCGCGGACTTGATACGCTGAAAGGCCGTGTTAAGGGCGTTTCCCTCTTTCGTCACAAGAAAAGCGGCCAATTCGGCCAGTTCCCGACTTGCCGTGGTGTCGAAGTGAGCCTCGTCACGATCAACAAGGAAGGCAACCGGAACATCGAGGGCGACGGCTATGGCGGCAAGACGGCTTGAGCTGATCCTGATGCGGCCGTTTTCGTATTTCCGGATCAGCTGGACCGAAACGTCGAGGTGCATTGCGAGATCCTGCTGCCGCATGCCGATCTTGCGCCGAAGCGTGCCGATGCGGCGCCCCACTTCCACATCGACGTCGTTCGGCATTTGCGATTGCTTGCTCATTCGCCCCCAAACAAGCCCTCGGCCGAAGCGAACCCGCTGATCTTCAAGTAGCTCCGCCCTTCCGCATCACATGCGTTTACATATTATAGTTGATAAACTCAAAGTTTCAGGCCTGCCATCAGAGAGCGCATGGATATGCGCAAATTGGTCGGCCGGAATTTTGCGCGCCTGCGTCGGGAGAAGGGACTGACGCAGGAGGACGTTGCTGCGTCAGCCGAGATCAGCCAGCAATATGTCAGCGGTCTGGAGCGCGGTGAGCGCAACCCGACGATCCAATCACTCTACAAGATCGCCCGGGCGCTTGGGGTCAGCCACATGGACCTGGTCAGGCCCGATGGTGACGCCGATACGTGACCACATCGATCAGCGCTGGGCCTTGCGGACCGCGAGTTGCACATTCTGCAGATCGACCCGGTGAGTTGCCATCGGAATAAGGCTGCGTACCGCGGTAATGCAGGTCGGATCGATTTCGACTTCAAGGACGCCAACCTCATCGCCCGCCTCGGCCACAACCTTTCCCCAGGGATCACACACCATCGAATGTCCGTGCATGTCACGTCGCTCTCCGGCAGGCGTTTCGTAGTGCCCGCATTGACCGCAGGCCACGACATAAGCCTGAAACTCGATCGCACGGGCACGGCAAAGCACCTCCCAATGATCCTTCCCCGTCTGCCTGGTGAAGGCAGCGGGCAAAACGAAGATGTCGACGTTCTCCTGGGCCAGGCGGTCGAACAGCCGGGAGAAGCGAAGATCGTAGCAGATGCAACAGGCAATCCTGATGCCGCCGATCTCGTAGATCAGAAGGCTATCACCCGCAGCGACTGTCTCCGACTCGTTGTAGACCTTTCCATCAGGGGCCACGATGTCGAACAGGTGGATCTTCCTGTAGAGACCGATCTCGTTGCCGTGGGCGTCGAATATCACACTCGTGTTGTGGATCCGTTTGGAACCGACTCTGGTTTCGAGCAAGCTGCCCGCGTGGATTGCGACGCGGTTTCGCGCAGCAAAGCTCTGGACCAGCTTGTAGGCCGCGCCGCCTGGCACATGATCGGCTGCCGCGCGCTTCTGCACCGCCGTGCCCCCGGTCCAATCGAAATGCTCCGGCAACACGATGAGATCCGGTCTCCCCGAGAGGGCTTGCTGCATGAGTTCTTCGGCCTGCCGCAGGTTTGCAGCGCGATAGGGTTGGGAGTTCATCTGGATGAGTGCGATTTTCATGATTGGGGACCCGGCTGGAAGTCGAAGATGGAGTGGCCTGCCGCAAGGTGCCGGCGCACGGCGATCGAATTCTGCTGGCGCGCGATCGCAGCGCGCGCCAGTGTGAGCATGCGGTCGCGTGGCGCGACGAACACGCCCTCCCTGTCGGCAAGGACCGCGTAGCCGGGCAGAACCGCAGCTCCGCCGCAGGCGACCGGTTCGTTGATCGAACCGCCGATCGAGACGCGCCGATTTGTGGTCTTTGAGGAGATCCCGCGGCACCAGACCGGCAGGCCCGATGCCGCGATCTCCTCGGCGTCGGTGCAGGGACCGTCGATGACGACGCCGACGGCGCCCCTGGCCTTCACCGCAGTTGCGACCCCGCCACCGACACAGGCGATGTCGTCACCCTCAACCCGCGCAATGACGAGAAAGTCACCGGGCATCAGGAGGTCGACGGCTCGGTAAATCACCGTGCCATCTCGCCCGGGAGCCGCGACGGTAACGGCCGAACCCGCCGCCCTTGCCGGAAACACAGGCAGGACCCCGTGGCTGACGAAGCCGACATGTTCGACATGGCCGATCGTGGCGGTCTCGGTCTTGCCCATCAGTGCGATGAGTTCCTCGCAAAGAGGAGGGTAACTGTCATTGATCCGGTAGGGCTGCATCTTCTCTGACCTCCTGATGATCGTTTTTGAGGTCAGACCGGCCGTTCGCCGGATGTGGTTGTGCGATGCATGATGCGGATCGTGTTCGGGTCGAACCCGTCCCGCCGATGCATCGTGCAACGGTTGTCCCACATCATGATATCGCCGACATCCCACTGCTGGACGAAGACCTCGCTGGTCGTGGTGGTGTGTTGCCAAAGCTCGGCGAGAAGGGACTCGCTCTCGTCGAGCGGCATGCCGACGATCCATGCGCCCTCGGATGTTCCGCCGAGATAGAGCGACTTGCGCCCGGTTTCGCCGTGAAGGCGAACGAGCGGATGAACGATCCCGCTCCATTCGCGGAAATCGCGGGTCTTTGGTGCGGACTTGCCAAGCCGGAGCTTGCCTGTCTTGTCGTAGACGTTCTGGAAGAAGATCTGCCGTCCATCGACCGCTTTCTTCAATGCCTCCGGCAAGGTCTCGTAAGCACGGTAGGAGGAGAGGAAGTAGGTGTCACCTCCGGTCGGTGGCACGGCGACCGCCCGCAGGATGGCGCCCGCCGGCGGCCGCTCATAGAACCAGGTGTCCGTGTGCCATGTGGCCTCGCTGTTGCCCATGGCGCCGCTCGGCTTGCCGTCCGTCATCGCATTGCTGATGACCAGGATTTCCTTGTGGGTCGGATGACCACCCTCCTGCAGCTGCTTCGGATGGATCACGAATTCCCCGAAATGGCGTGAGAACGCGACTTGCTGGGCGTCGCTCATGGACGTCTTCTTGAAGCGCAGCACGCCGTATTGAAGCCAATAGCGCCGGACGGCGTCGATGTCCTCCTGGGTGTAGTTGTCGAAGTCGAAACCCTCGATGTCGGCGCAGACATTCGTTTCATGCTGAACGGCACGAAGCCTCTGTTTATCAAGCATTTTCATCTCCTTTAAAGCGACCTCTTGAGGTCGCAACGATCGTAGGATGCAAGGTTCCAGTGGTTCCAATAACGATGCTTTCGGATTGATCGCCCCACCCTATGGATCACTTGTCACGCGCTGAGGGCCTGGATGTCGGCGTCGTCGATACCCAGGCGAATGGAGTCACCCAGTTTCGGGGGAACGCTCGCGCGGGTCGCGCGAAGCAAGACGTGGAGATGCACGTCCGAGCCGAGATCGGCGTCAATTTCGAAGGCTGCTCCGAGGTTGACGACACGCCGCACGGTCCCGTCGAGAAGATTGGCGAACTCATCGCCGCCGGCGCCAGGAGGAAGGACCGCGATGCTTTCCGGGCGTATCGAGCAGTATCGGACCTCAGCCGAGGGCTCGGTGTTGCGGGCCTTCAGGATTACTCCTTCTCCGACCCTCAATTCGAGATGCGCTTGCCCCGTCGCCGTGGTCTGCACGGCAAGGATATTGGATTTGCCAATGAAATCGGCCACGAAGCGTGAGTTCGGTTCGCGGTAGAGGTCAGCCGGCTGTCCCTGCTGCGCAATCGCCCCTTGCCACATGACCACCACCCGATCGGACATCGCCATGGCCTCCTCCTGATCATGGGTGACGTAGACGAAGGTCATCCCGAGTTGCTGCTGGATCTCCTTCAGTTCGATCCGCATCGCTTCCCGGAGCTTCAGGTCGAGATTCGAGAGCGGCTCATCGAGAAGCAGGACAGACGGACGGGGCGCGATCGCCCGGGCAAGTGCTACCCGCTGCTGCTGACCTCCGGAGAGCTCACGCGGATAACGCTCGCCCATGCCTTCGAGGTGAACGCTGCGAAGCGCGCTCTTGACGGTCGCGGCAGCTTCCTCCCGCCGGACCCCCTTCATCTTCAAGCCAAAGGCAACGTTCTCAGTGACCGTCATGTGCGGAAAGAGTGCATAGTTCTGGAACACCAGACCGATGTTGCGGCGTTCCGGTGGTACGCGGACCTGGCTTCGCCCCTTGATGCGAATGTCACCGCGGGAGGGGGCGGTGAAGCCGGCGATCATGTTGAGTGTGGTCGTCTTCCCGCAGCCCGAAGGGCCGAGGATGCTGACGAATTCGCCTTGAGGAATAGCGAGGTCGATATCCCTGACGACAGCCATGCTGGCGTAGGACTTGCTGACCGAGACGAGTTCGATGTCGAGTGCATTCATTTGCTGCCACCATGGAGTTGCGCGGAGAACCCGCCGATCTTTTCAAAGAGGAAGATGACCGTCAGGATGAAGGCCATCGACGCGACGTTCACCGCCGCCAGCACCGGATCGAGGCTGTATTCGAGGTAGTTGATCACTGTGATCGGCAACGTGCTGTCGCCGGGTCTGACCAGGAAAACCGAAAGCGGGATGTTGTTGAATGAGATGATGAACGCGAAGGTCACGCCTGACAGAACCCCGGGCTTGATCATCGGCAGCACCACCAGCCGGATGCGTTGAAGCTTGTTCGCTCCAAGGATCTGGGCCGCCCGATCGAGGTTAGCATCGAAATTGGCGAGCGACGTCGCCACCATGCGGGTCACGAAGGGTAGGGCGAGCACGACGTGCGCGGCGATCAGTGCCGGAGTGCCGAGAAACCCCTGAAGCCCGATCATCGAAAGGAAGAGCACGATTGCAACGCCCTTGACGATCTGCGGCACCGAAAGCGGGGACAGGAGGTAGGACATCAGGCCGTCGCTGCCCGGAATACGCTCGTAGACGACCGCGTAAGCCGCGAACAATCCAAGCACGCCACTGATCGCCGCGACGACCGTCGCAATTCTGAAGCTCGCAAGGAACGGGTCGAGCCAGCGGCTTGACCAGAGATCCGCATACCACCGGCCGGTCCACTCCCAGGGCTGTAGCGTGACAGCCGATGTCGGGCTCAACGACGCCGCGACGACCACGATGAGCGGCAGGGTGATGAAAGAGAGGACTGCGCCAAGCGAAACCCAGTAGAGTATGGAAATAAGCCTGTTCATCTTTCACCTCCCGATGAGACAGAGGCCCGCGACCTGCGGCGGCTTTCGTAGCGAACGCCGACGAACGAGATGGCCAGCATCATGAGGAGCAGCGCCATCGCCATGACTGAAGCGAACGGCCAGTCGATGTAGAAGAGGACCTGCTCGTAGATCATCGTCGCCAGCACCTTGAAGCCCGCGCCGCCGAGAAGAGCCGGCGTGGCATAGGCGCTCGCCGACATGGTGAAGGCTATCAACATCGAGCTGACGATCCCCGGCACGGAAAGGGGCAGTACGATCGTCCGGATCACCGCCAGCCTCGAGGCGCCGAGCATCTGCGCTGCCCGCTCGAGGTTCGGATCGATGCCCTGAATGCTCGTCATCAGCGAAAGGATGCCGAAGGGCAGAACGACATGCGTCAGGCCGACGACGACGGCAAAGAGGTTCTTCGACAAGGGAAGCGGCGAGGTAATGAGGCCAAGATGGAGGAGCAAATCATTGATGAACCCCCGATCTTCCAGGATGATCAGCCAGCCGTAGGTTCGAAGCACGACGCCGGCGAGTTCCGGGGCAAGCGCAAGCGCGAACACCACGGCCCGCCAGCGCGTCGTCGACCGCGCCAGGAAGTAGGCGACCGGATAGCCGAGAACGGTTACGCTGATCGCGACCAGCAAGGACATCAAGGCAGTGCGACAGAAACCGGCAAGCGAAAGGCCATCCGTGAAGAAGCGCTGATAGTGTTCGAGGGTAGGGGAGAACGTTTCCGTCTGAGCAAAGCTCATTCCGATCATCATTCCCATCGGCAGCGCAAAGAACACCGAGAGCACCAGGAGTGACGGCGTAAGCGCCGCGATCGGAAACCACTGTGGAGGGTGCCGGCGTCGGGCCGGCGGATGCAAGTCGAGAGCAAGGCTTTTCATGAGTGTCCCTTCAACGGGCGTTGGGAACGACGTCGCGTTCCCAACGTTCCGCCCAATCCGGCAGTTTTTCCTGAAGTCGCAGCAGATCGGGCAGGTGCAGAGGTTCGTTGTCAGATCCACGCGTGAGTTGGCGGTCTTTCAGCTCGTCGGGCACGGAAATGTCGCTGCGCGCGCTACCGACCCTGTATCCCGCGACCCATGCTTCCTGGCTCGACTTTTCGAGGAAGAAATCGATGAACTTCCGGGCCGCCTCCTTGTTCGCAGCTCCGACCGGAACGTTGAGCGTCGCAACAAGCGGAATGGTCCCTTCCTTCGGGCGAACGTAGTCGACCGGCAAGCCTTCATCGACCATCAGCTGCGCGCGGCCGTTCCAGAAGGGCATGGCCCAGACTGAGCCTTCGCGCAGATAGCTTTCGAGAATGGCCGAGGATTGCTCAAACCCCACCGATTGGGCAGACACCTTTGCCATGGCGTCAAATCCCGGACCGACATTGTCGATAAGGTCGCCTCCGTTCGTGACCGACATCATTTCGAGCAGATAGACGGCCATGATGTTCTGAAAGGTGGGGAGGATGACCCGCTTCTTGAGTTCGGGCTCGAGCAATGCAGACCAGGAGACAGGCTCTGTGGCGAGCTTGTCCGTGCGGTAAAGGAGAGAAAGGTACTGGACCTCGTGCACTGCTCCGCAAGGTCCCGCGACCGCCGCTAGATCGGCTTGAAGGGCGTTGAGGTTCGGGATCGACGCCGGCGTCAGTTTCTCGAGCAGGCCATCCTTGCATCCTTGAAGTGACTGTGATGCCGTCATGACGACCAGATCGAACCCAGGCCGGCCCTTGGTAGCCTTGATCTTGGCGTAGTCCTGCTGGGCAGATCCGACGGCATCATAGACGACGTCGATACCGGAGCGTTTCTCGAAGGGTTCGATGATCCGCTCCCGGATGATGTCCTCGTATGGGCCTCCATAGCTGTTGATGACTAGCGTTTCGGCCCCCGCCGATCCGGTACCGATGCCCGAAACTGTCAGGCACAAAGACGCAAGCAAGCGTTTCGCTCCCACGGTGTCTCTCCCATTCGTTGAAAACAGAACGAATGGTGACCCCCGGGGGTCCATGGGTCTAATCGGCGATCCCTAGGATTAATGTCCTAGGCATATTAATTCATCACATGCGCTGTGGTCTGAAGGGAGCCTTTCGAAGGCGTCTCAGGGTACTTTTCCCTATTGCGGCTGCTCTGCTTTAGATTGTATTTCGTATGATAATTTCACTGGCAAGCATGGCAATGGCGAGAGAAACACCCTTCAGCGCAGTCGCACGCAAGATGCTCGACAACTGGCTTCAGACCGACCCCGAGCAGCCGACTTCACCAGAAATTGTATATCGCGACATCGTCGACATGCTGTCGATAAAAATGCGCCTGACCGTGTTCACTGTTGAAGGCAACGACCCGAAGCGATGGTTCATGAAAGCCATCCGACATTCCGGCTTCACGTCCCGCATTCTGAACATCAACAAGATATTTTCCGACGCCTACATCGGTGATTTCAAGGATCAGAGCTACATGGAAGAGGCCGTAATTCCGCGGCTCCAGCAGGTCGTATCCAGCCAGCAGCCTTCCATGGAGCTCGTCAAGACGCGTCTTTTCGGCGTCAACGTCGGCTATGATCGCATCCTGCTACCCCAGCGAAACATCGATCGACCAAAGTGGATCATTTCGTCCTCCTATGCTCAGTTCCTGCTCAGTCCGCCACGACGGCTCGAACAAATGGACGTCGCTGACGAAGCGATCATCCAGCTGCTGGTAGAGGGCGCGACCGCAAAGGAAATCGCCGCCGCACTTTCAATCTCCCATCGCACCGTCGAACACCGTCTGGAGCGGATGAAGGAAAGGTTTGGAGCCAGGAACACGGTCCATCTCGTGGCCATGCTGATCGCCACGCACATCGAACGCGGGCACAGCATCGCACCATAATGATTGTCTGGTGCAAGGCATCAGGTGTAGGCAGGAGAACTCTGGATCACCTGAACAATTGCAGGATCGCTTCGCTGTTGTTGTTGGCAATATGCAGCGACTGGATCGCAAGTTGCTCCTGCGTCTGAAGCGCCTTGAGCCTTGTCGACACCTGGTTCATGTTGGCATCGACGAGGCGACCGATGCCCTTGTCGATGGTGTCAATAAGCTTGTTTGCGAATTCCGACTGCATGTCGATGCGTTGCTTGAGGGCGCCAAGAACGGCCGCACCGTCGACCACCCGCTGTCCCGACACTTCGATGTAGTTCATATAGTGGTCGACCAGGTCAGGGTTCCGCTCGATGTCGATGTTGAGGAAGTTGATAGCTGGAAGCGGCTCGATGCTGACGACGATGTCCGAAAACCCCGCGCGCGTTCCGGCGCCCCACTTGCGATCAACCAGAGGGTCTGACTTGACGATGATCTTGCTCGGATCGGCGCTCGAGACTTGGATGACCGTGTCCGGCCAGTCCGCATCGAGCAGGGACCGCAGCAGGGTTACCATCTCGTCGGCCGTTTCGATGGCCCCCGTGTCCTTTCCAAGAAGGTTGTTCACGTATGTCCGGTCAAAGGAGTACGATTTCGAGGGGGCACCGTTTATCGCAAATTGAAAACTGACCTCGACGCCGTCAGGGGTGTCGCCGTCCATATGGAGCGTAAATGGGTCGAATTGCAGCGACAGCGCTGACCCTCTTTCACCGTAGTTGGATTTTTGTATCAGACCGCCCGTGCTGACCCCGATGCTGCTCAGATTGACAATCTCGACGTAGGAGCCGTTTCCGTGCGTCTGGAGCGTTGCAATGCTCATAAGGACCTCGTCGTGAATCCAGTTGTTCGAGCCCGGTGGCTGATAGTGGCCATAGTTTGCGCTGACAGACGCTCCTTCCGGATTTAGCAGCGTATTCAGCAAGCCGGCGAACTGGGTGTTCGTGGAGATGATGCCCCCAAGACTGGCGTCATAGGCGTCAACCTGCGCTTTGGTAATCGTTATTGTCTTCGTGTATCCAGGGTAGTACGGGCCCGGGAGATCGCGAAGCTCTGCGGTGATCCCGGTATCCCCCGAGGGGTCGTATTCCCTGTCCAGGATGATATCGAACTTGATTTCAGCGCCCGGGCTACTGAAATCCAAGGGCGATCCATTTGGAAAATCAAAGGAGAAGCTTCCCGCCACCCCGGCATTCCACCTTGGGTTCATCCAGCTCGATCCTGTTTCGGTGTAGTAGATCGTGGACGAACCGCTTTGAGGATAAACAGTGTCGTACCTCATGCCCCCGATTGTCTTGACGTCGCGAGGATCGGCCTGGAGCAAACCTCCGCCTGTGGTGTTGAACAGGCTGATCTCGTCAAGGTGGAGATCGATCGTACCGAGCGAGACGCTGCCTGACGATCTGGAGAAGGAGGATACGAGCGACACCTTGTTCGCATTGAGGTCGTAAATTTGTCCGATATCCGTATTGAGCCAGTTCTGTCCGCCAAATCCGGAGGACGTAGCAATGCTTACGACCATCTGCTTAAGCTGATTCAGTTCGGACTGGATCTTTGCCTTGTCGACGCCGGGCTCCTTGGCCGCAACGAGCTTCGCCTTGAATTCTTGCACTACATCGATGACGGCCTCCATCCCGGCATAGGCCGTATCAATCTTGGCTGCGCCGAGACCGAGCGCGTCCGCTACGGCGGAAATCGACATTTTGTCCGAACGCATGGTCGTTGAAATAGACCAATATGCCGCGTTATCGGCGGCGGTGCGGATACGGAGCCCCGAACTGGCCTGGACTTGTGTCTCTGCAAGGTTGGAATTGATCGACCGAAGGATCTGAACTGCGGAACTAGCTGAAGTGTTCGTCAGAATGCTTGTCATCAAACGGTACCGATTCTATCAATTTTTCAAAATGAACGGCGATCGTCATGATGCCAGGCCGGCTGTACGAGCCGCACGCTGACTATGGTTTGCAAAGAGTTAACCGAAACGGCTGGTCGGCAGGGTAGAAATACCTGCAGACCATGGATCGCCAAACTGGCGCATGTTTTGCGCTGCGGATCGATCGACGAAAAGCACCGCTGAGCAAACAGACGTTATTCGTTCGCTTGGCTGGTGTGTGCCACGGTCACGACCTTGAATGGCCCCGCGCCGGGGTGCGGGGCCATTTTTCCTAGCTGTTCAGCGCATCCTTCAAGGCCTTTGCTGGCACAAAGGTCACCTTCCTGGCGGCGGCAACCTTGATCGTCGCTCCCGTTGCGGGGTTTCGGGCCTCGCGTTCCGGCGTGGCCTTCACCTTGAATTTTCCGAAACCGGGCAGTGACGTCTCGTTGCCGGAGACCGACGCGGCAGTGATCGCTGCAAGCACCGCCTCGACAACGGCTTTGCTTTGAACCTTTGTCAAACCGTGTTCGCTCGATAGCTTTTCAGCGATTTCATTCGTTGTCGTCAAAGCTGTTCCTCCTTGTTTTTTTTTACGGAAACGATCCTCCCCGTGAGCGCGAGCGATGTCACCGGATTTCGTTGCTCGAGCCCCCTCGACAGGCGATCTTCCACAGTTTGTGCTCATCGGCGACCACTTGCGGGGGTCGGACATCAGAATTCAGGTCAATGATCGCGCGAGCATCACAGCTCGTAGAACATCCTCGCCAGGGCGATCGGATTTCGGATCGCATCCCTTGCAGGTTCAACTTAGGTGATCGGCCTATCTAACCGGCTCGCCCGCTGCGTTCACACCGGTGCGCGAGATATCCACCCGCATGCCGGCAGAAGTAACGTCATCAGCCTCGACCTCGCCACGCACCGGCAATGGCGCTTCATCCGTAGAAGATTGCCCCTCGGCGGTGACCCCTTGCAGGACCATCCGTCCGCCTGGGTCCTGCGCCCGGAATACATCCTTCCCTTCGAACTCACCCGAAACCCACGCATTGAGGCTGTCGGACAGGACATAGGGTAGCGCTTCCTTGCTCGCGTTGCTGCCATACCACGCGGCGACGATCCGCATGACTTTTGCGAACGTGGCTGTCCCCATGCGAAGGTTCTCGCAGGCATCGAAGAGGGCAGGGCTCAATTCCATGCCACTCTCGATCCCAAGGTGAGCGGGGTACGAAGTCACTCCAACCCGCACGGTCGCCTGCCCGACATACCGGCGGGCGATTGCGAGCGCCTCATCGGGGGTCGCTGCCTTTTCCACCAGGATCCTCTTCCGACCGACCTTGACCGTCACAGCCAGTGGATCGCCGTCGCCAACCGCGTTGACGAAGGCATCGACCACACTTGCCTCAAGCGACGGATCTGCGCATTTCTCGATCAGCAGCGCCTCAAGCATGATTGATCCAGATCACGTGTTGAAGGAAATCACGAGCGGTGTGCCGAACAGTCGGGCCCATGCGGCCACGCTGGCACGTTGGATATCTACGATGGAACTACCTGCCGTCCACCAGCCGTTCCCAACGGCGACCATGATGTCGGGCCCTTCCAGCATCGACTGAAGAACCGGCCAGACGAGCAACTGCTCATAGCAAATCAGCGGAGCAATCCGGCGACCGCCCACCTCGGCAACGGGGTTGGCAAAGAAATGCGCACGCGCACCACCCTGTTCACCGAACCATGGGCCCCAGGGACGCCACATGGAGACCGGAACAGGCATCCGCTCCCGGTAGAGGATGTCACTGCCGCCGCCATCGATCATGAGGAGCACGTTGTCGTATCCTGCAGGATCGAGCACCGCGGCGCCGGCAATGACGGTGACCGCGCTTTCTTGCAGACTATCCCTCCACAATGTCGAGAGCGTCGGCGTCCAGAACCCCAGAGCACTCTCCGGGAGAACGATGACGCGTGCGCCTTGGTCTGCGGCCTCATGAACCGTTGCGATCAGGTCACGCTGCCGCCCTAGAGATGCGTCGCGGCCAAGCGAAGACCCCATTTCGAGGTCGACGCCACGCCATGAGAACGGTACCGTTGGATTGGTCCAGATAGCGGCGGACCAAAGCCAAAAGCCTGTCAAGGCAACGGCGACAGCCGGTCCCATGCGGGTTGCGAGGCCCATGAGCCCGGCTGTCATGGCCGCCAATCCCCACCATCCCCAGCCTGGAAACAGAACGCCCGAGGCGGTGACCGGATGTGCCCATCCGGTTATCCCGAAGGGTGGAACCGCCATCACCAGCATCGCAACAAGAAAGCCAAGCGGCCTTCGGGCCTGGCGCTTGCTCCAGGCCGCCAGATGAACCAGGACGAAGCTCACGGACGCTACGAGCCAGAAGATGAGGCCCGCCCAGACGTCCGTTGAATAGAAGTGTGAAACTCCATGCGGAAGCCCTCGCGATGCCGCCATAAAATACCCGGCGGAGACGAGCACGACCGCCATCCTGTTCGGCGCCCTCGACCAGATCAGAGCGAACGCACAAGGCGCCGGCAACAGCAGCACATTTCCGCTCCAACCGATCCATCCGGCCAGAATGGCAGCAATCGCCAGCACTCCAGTTAGCATGAGATCAGGGCGCATAGGTCAGCACCGCCTCAGCCAAACCAAGAACTCCGTCTGCAGGTACCGGACCGAAGTACCGGGAGTCCCAGGAAGCGGAAAAACGGGAATGGAGGAACACGTGGCCGGCCGGCACAATTCCGCTCTCAAAAGACGAAAGCGGGCGGCCACGACCATCGCTGCTTCGAACATCGCTGTGTTCGATCACGCGACCGTCAATCCGAAGGACGCGACCGATCTCAAAGCCTTCTCCTTCAAGCGCGATCACCGTCTTTATGAGCGGACCGTATCCGCCAGGGCAAAGGCCGCCCCTGAGATAGCCGCGCAAGAGCGCCTCGCGAAACCGGGGGGCGTCAGGCGGGCAAACAAAGACGAGGTCACCAGTCGCGACCGCACCTGTGAGCGGACGGATGCGCCAAAGACCGAGCGATTGGCTTGGCGTCCAGTTGAGCCGATAGCCGCAAGCCAAACCGTAAAAGAGAATGGTGAGCGATGGCAGCAATCCGGCCAACATCACCAGGATCGGTCTTTGACGCCATTGGCGCGTTGTTCCTGAACGAGGGGAGACGTTTGTCACTTGAGGCCGAGCCCCTTCGTTTGCGATTGGCGGTGCGTTTCAGACAGTTTCAGGCCCTCGGTGAGGCGATCACGCGCAGAAAGCTCCTGGATCGTCCGCATCAGGTCCCAGGCCAGTCGCACTTCAGTCTTCTGTTGAGGGGTCATACCCGCGGTGACGGACGCAAAGATCTCGCCATCCGGCACCTTGGCAACAACCCCGAGGAAGGTGCGCTCGCCGAACCTTTGGCTAACCGCCGTTGAAAATCGTTCCAGTTCTGTTCTGACTGACGGGTCGAGCGATGTGCGTTCAAGGCGTGCCGGATCATGCCGGTCGAGCGCTTCGCGCATGTGTTCGAGCGACCGCTTGGCCGCCGGAGAGAGAGCTGGGATCTCGATCGCCAATTTCGAACGAAGGGCATTTTCCTCCGCTACATACATGCGTTCGGCCTCAGTGCGTGCGTGAATAAAATCCGCGAGGTTTCGGGCGAGCGCCGGCACATTGTGAAGTGCCGTGTCGCGATCGTGCTTGTCGGATCGGCCCGCAAACATTCCGGTCCTGCCGTTGAGCGCGCCGAAACGCTGAGGCTCGCTGGCGAGCTTTTGCAGGACGGTCGCAGCGAGCGACGCATCTTTCAGCATGGCATCGACCTTGGCGGCCGCAAACGCGACCTCCGGCTCGGCGTAGACGAGCTGGAAGCGTGTCGAGACGTCTTGCCATCTCTCTCTCAAGCCCACGTCCGACGCGAGCCTATCCTCGACCGCTTGCTCGACAGATCTCGCAAAAACCGTAGTCGCGGAAATCATGGGTCCTTGAACTACGAACACCGGGGCCGCGTACTCAAGCTTGCCCCGCGCGAGCCCGATTGAGGAAGCGACACCGGCCAGTCGCGCGCCCAGGTCCGTGAGCGTTTGCTTTTGCCGGATAATCCAATGAAGCCGGTCGCGAACGATCCTGCGGGCAACGCTCATCAGGTGAAAGCCGCGTGCCTCTGCAAACCGCAGGGCCTGGCGATAGAGAGGTCCCGTCCCGTAATCGAGCGTCGTTTCCTTGGCGTTGCGACGTGACAGGATCGCCACCAGGCCACCTGACTTTGCGAAGGAGCAGCGGCCGTAATAGACGGCGAGTTCGTCGCGATGGCGCGTCATGGCGACATAGGTGAGATGGCGATCGAGTGACAGGGAAGCCAGCACCTTCACCCGATCGACGGTAGCGCCCTGCGACTTGTGGATCGTCGTCGCGTATCCGTGGTCGACATTGTTGTAGAAGCGCTGCTCGACGGTAATGTTGTGCCGATGTGTCCCTTCGCCGATGGTTGCGATGAGGCGGCCAGGAGCCGCCTCTACCACGCGACCAAGCATACCGTTCTTGACGCCGAGGCTGGCCTCGTTCCTCAGGAACACGATCTGATCGCCGGCGGAAAAATCGCGATTTCCGTCTGCTGTCTTGAACGCAACCCCTTGGCCGACAACGCCGCGTTCGACGAGTCTCGCGCGAGCAAGCGCATTGAGCATGCGCACATCTCGGCGCAGGTGCGCGAGGATCAGACTGGTCTTTGTCGGGAGATACTCCCTGTCCCAATCGGTGATGAGGCGTTCGACAGCTTCAGATTTGAGCTCCACACTGATTATCTTGCGATTGGCGCGATACGCATCCACCGCCTCGCCAATCCTGCCCCGCGCCAGATCGAGCGAAGCGCTGCGCATCCACGGTGTGCGCTGGCGATAGATGGTTTGGAGTTCGGCATAGCCGACCCGGTCGACGATCGCGCGAAATGCGGCACCGGCCTCGATCGGCTGAAGCTGTTCGGGATCGCCGACGAGAACAAGTTTCGCGCCGGTCTTCACGATGACTTCGACGAAGTACGCCATTTGCCTCGACGAGACCATGCCGGCCTCGTCGAGGACAAACACTGTTCTGTCGTCGAGACGGTCGATACCTTGTGCCCAACGCCGCTCCCACGACGAAAGCGTGCGCGAGGCGATGCCCGCCTCCTTCTCCAGTCCCTCGGCCGCCTTGCCAGCGAGAGCCCCGCCGACAACGCGATACCCCGCCGCCTGCCAGACCTCGCGAGCGGCTTTCATCATTGTTGTCTTGCCGGCGCCGGCGCGGCCAACGACTGCAGCAAGAGAGGCATTTTCGGTCAGACGTTCGATCGCTGCCTTCTGCTCATCAGAAAGTTCAGGGCTGCGATAAAAAGCCGTATCCAGAACCCCGCGCCGCACGCCATGCGACGCTCGCCTTGCAAGCCAGGAAGCGCGGTTCACCATCTCCGCTTCGAGCCGGATAAGCTCCCTGGTCGTGTACCGTTCCGGGGTACGCACCCCCGTCTCAAAGTCGATACGCTCCCCGGTCAGGCGCAAAGCTCGAGGGTCTTGCAGGATGCGCGACACCAACGATCGGAAGAGCCCCGCATCGTCGATGTAGCGATGAAGTATCTTGGCGACGTCCCGCTCATCGAAGACGCTCTTTTCGCGGGCGATCATTTCAAGGACGATCTCCGGGCGGCGCACGATGCGACCCGCATTTTCTCGGCGTCGAACCTCCTGAAGTTCGAGGCGGTCCAGCAAAAGCTGCTTTTCCGATGCGGCTGACTTCCGCTCGATCGCCTTGGCGCCGACGCCGACATGGATCGTCGGCTCCGCCTCGATCCCTTGACTATTGTAGGAACGCCCGTCCACGCGGATGTCGAGGCCCGCAAGCGCCAGATGCCTGTTCTGGCACTCGAACCAACCGTCTCGAAAGACGTTGAAATCGTCGGCGCCGCCGGCCCACAGTTCATAGACAATTTTACCGGCATCGTTGCGCAAAGGCCGGCCGTCCGGCGACAACACCTGTACCTTCTTGGCTCCGAACCCTTCGGCCGTAAGCGGCCGCAGCGTCGTCATCAGGTGAACATGCGGGTTGCCTGGTGCATCATGATAAACCCAATCAGCGACCATGCCTCTGGAAAGGATGTGGCTTGCGAGGAATTCGCGCATAAGTGCGATGTTCTGCTCCGCTGTAAGTTCGATCGGCAAGGCGATCGTGACATCCTTGGCCAGCTGAGCATCGGAGCGCTTTTCGAATATTTCGACCCTGTTCCAGAAGGCCTCCGATGCGCCTGACACTGACCGATCCGCCATCATTGAACGAAGCCAGGCTGGTGCATCTGCGGGTACCACGAACTCTTCATGCAGCAGCCCTTGCTTGGCGCGATAATCGACAGCGCGGGCCTCGCGTTCGAAGTCCATCTTCGCGCAGTGGCGATAGGCGGCCGACATCACGGCGCTGCGGCCCGCGCCGCGGGCGACGATGCTGACGGAGAAATGAGGGACGGCCATTTCGACAGACACTCCTGATCGCAAGCGAAATCAACGCGTTTCGAGAGGAGGGATAAGATTGCCGAGATCGCAAATCAGGACGTCGCGCCAGCGACGTATAATTGCGCCCTTGGATGCCGCTCCTTCGGAACGGCCGGGATAATCGTCAAAGGCGTTGGCGGTGCCAACGGACAGTTTTGTCCCTGGATGGGCCGACCCATCCAGGGAAATCTCGTGCCGTTCGAAACACGGCACGAAAGGACAATCGGAATGAAAAAGCCTTCTTCGAGAATTCGAGAGGAGATCGCAAAACTCCAGGAACAATTGCGACAGGCCGAAACCCGCGAAGCCGAACGGATCGGTCGTATTGCCTTGAAGGCGGGCCTCGGAGAGATCGAGCTCGACGAGACCGATCTCCAGGCCGCCTTCGAGAAACTGGCGGCACGCTTTCGCGACAACGGGGCAACAACGGCAGCAAGAAACAAGGCGACCCCGCCGCTCGACGCTGCGGCTGAGAGCCGCACTGACGGGGCTTGAGCGGATGGCACGCGCGATCAAATCCGATGCCCGGCGAAAAGATGCCCGGGAAAAGATCGAACTGGGCGGCCTCATCGTCAAAGCGGGCTTGCGTTACGAGACGCGCGCACTGCTGCTCGGCGCATTGATCGAACTTGGCGAGCGGCTGCAGCGCGACGAAGGCGAGCGTCCACGCCTGACAGCAATCGGCGCGGAGGCCTTTCGCAATGGGCGGGGGTAGGATCGCGCTCGCGGTGGCGCCTGTCACTCTGATGGTGCTGACCTCAATCGCCACGACAGGGGCGGAGGACTGGCTCGTGGGGTTCGGCAGGACGGAACCTCAGCGCGCGCTATTCGCCCGAGCAGGTGCCGCGTTGCCCTATGTTCTCGCCGCGATCACCGGCATCGTCTTCCTGTTTACCGCCGCTGGATCCGCCAACATCCGCTTCGCGGGATGGGGCGCATTCGGGGGAGGGCTGGTTTCTTGCGTGCTCGCGCTCATCGACGGGTACCATCACACTACCGACCAAGACCCATTCCTGCCTTTCCAGTTCCAGATGATACCCATTGAACCGTCGGCGCTCATTGGCGCGGTCGCAGCACTTACATCGTCAGGCTTCGGATTGCGGGTCGCGATGATGGGAAACGCCGCCTTCGCAAGTGCCAAGCCGAAGCGCGTTTTTGGCAGGCGTGCGATCTATGGTGAAGCCAACTGGATGAAGCTTTCGCATGCAAAAAGGCTCTTTCCGGAAGCGGCGGGGATCGTGATTGGCGAGGGCTACCGGGTCGATGAAGACAGCGTCGCGGCCGTGGCGTTTAGAGCAGACAAGCCTGAGACCTGGGGTGCGGCCGGTCGGTCGCAGCTTTTGTGCTTCGATGGCTCTTTCGGCTCGTCGCACGGTCTCGTCTTTGCTGGTTCAGGCGGCTTCAAGACGACCTCGGTAACGGTACCGACAGCGCTCAAATGGGGAAGCACGCTCGTCGTCCTCGACCCTTCCAATGAAGTGGCGCCAATGGTGGTCGATCATCGCAAAGCCGCCGGCCGGGACGTTCGGACACTCGACCCGAAGAAACCCAAGGCGGGGTTCAATGCACTCGACTGGATCGGCCGGTATGGCGGAACCAAGGAGGAGGATATCAGCGCGGTTGCCTCCTGGATCATGAGCGACAGCGGTCGCGCGATCGGGGTGCGCGACGATTTCTTCAGGGCATCCGGGCTGCAGTTGCTGACCGCACTCATTGCCGATGTCTGTTTGTCTGGTCACACGCGCAAAGAAGACCAGACGCTCAGGCAGGTTCGCAAGAACCTTGCGGAACCGGAACCGAAGCTGCGCGAACGCCTGCAGGCAATTCACGCGAACTCGAGCTCGGACTTCGTGAGAGAAAACGTCGCTGCATTCGTCAACATGACACCGGAGACCTTTTCCGGCGTCTACGCCAACGCGGTGAAGGAAACGCATTGGCTCTCCTATGAAAACTATGCAGGCCTGGTCTCAGCTAAGAGTTTTTCGACGGAACAGCTCTTGAACGGATCGCTGGACGTCTTCATCAATATCGATCTGAAGACACTGGAAATGCATCCAGGCCTTGCTCGCGTCATCATCGGATCCTTCGTGAACGCGATTTACAATCGCAATCGCTTCGGCGGCGATCTGGCTCTGTTCCTCCTCGACGAGGTGGCCCGCCTCGGTTACCTGCGCATTCTTGAGACGGCACGCGACACCGGCCGCAAGTACGGGATATCACTCACGCTGATCTTTCAGTCGATCGGCCAGATGCGCGAGACCTTCGGCGGCCGCGACGCCACGAGCAAATGGTTCGAGAGTGCGAGCTGGATCTCGTTTGCCGCCATCAACGATCCTGAAACGGCCGAGTACGTTTCAAGGCGCTGCGGCGCGACGACCGTCGAAGTCGATCAGCTGAGCCGCAGTTTCCAATCGCGGGGGTCGTCACGTACGCGCTCGAAGCAGATTGCGGCGCGGCCGCTCATCCAACCGGACGAAGTGCTGCGAATGCGCGCTGACGAGCAGATCGTGTTTACGGCGGGAAACGCGCCTTTGAGATGCGGTCGCGCCATATGGTTCAGGCGCGCCGACATGCGAGGCTGCGTCAAGCAAAACAGATTTCGCACTCCGCCGACAACCACCTGATTTTTCCCGACGATCCATCACAATCATGAATCGATCAGGCCGGATCGATTCAAAACACTCGTTGGACGGGAATCCGGGCATCGGCGATGGTACTCCCATGCTCAGTCAGCCCTACCATCTCTATGTCGAACGAACCGACGCAAACAGGAACATGGCCCGGTTCTATGCACTGTCGATCGATCGGACGCTATTTGGAGAGGCCTGCCTGACGCGGCGCTGGGGAAGGATCGGTCAAAGAGGCCAATCGATGGTCCATCATTTCGACAACGAGCAAGAGGCGGTCGCGTTGTTTCTCGACGTTCTCAGGAAGAAGCGCACCCGGGGATATCGGCCAGCGGTAAAACGCCCCTCGAAGTGACGACGAAGTTCGCCGAACGCAGTGAGAACCGATGCGGCCGCGAACGGTGGTCGTAATCGCTTGGGCGAACCACGAGAGGTGGCCCCGCCTGCAGGCGGGGCCTAGTTGCCTCAGTCCCTGTTGGAGCGAGACCAGATCAGCTGGTAGCCGTCTTCGCCTTCGACTTCCGCAAGCGTCGCGTAGATTGGAGCGGGGAAGCTCGGGTCGTCGAGCTTGACCGAGAGGTAGTCACGGCCAGTCTGTTCGGAGCTCTTCTGCCAGGCCGCACCGAATTCGACGTTGCCGGCATAGATGCGGAAGTGAGGACCTTTGTCGGAGGGGTGTTCGATCCGTGCGATGCGAGCCTTGACGTTGAGGGTCAGCGTACGGATCGACCCGTTGAAGCCGTTGTCGGTGGAGGTGAAAGTGCCAATGGTTGCCATGTCGAAGTTCCTTTCTCGTGTTTCGGGCCGCGCCCTTCGCGGCCTCGATGGCTGTCGAAAGGACCGGGGACGATCGGACCGCACCCATAGGGCCAAAATGAAATGGAGGGCGGCAAGGAGCAGTTTTGTTCGATGGCGAGGAATGGCGGCTTGAGCCGCCAGGGGTAAGAAAACTGCGGATGCCGTTGCGGGAGGACGATCGAGGCTCCAGCCGCTTTCCGGTCAGACACGCCCATCGAGCCCGCGCAGGATGCTGCCGCAGCAAGAGAGAACATTGCCCTGGCATGGTAGGTGAAACAGGACCACCCGGCGACGATCACCATCCTGCGGACTTCGTATCTGTACCGGCCCGCTCGCACCGCATCTCCATCCTCGATCAAGGCAGAGTTGCCAATGGGCTAGCGCACGATCGTTCGATTGGGATTCGTCGCCTGGGGGAACCATGCGCCAGCAGACAACGTCATTCATCGTCGAGATTAAACAGTCGCGCAATCCGAAGTCCGGCACGCGGAAAACGTCGATCTGGGGAAAGTTAGATCTCAGGGCGAGCGACGACCTGCTTGAAACGACACGGACCGGACAGGAGGCGGCTGCTCCGGCTAAGGTCGGCGAGCAACGTTAACCCAACGCCGGTCGCATCGTTGTTCGAACCGAATGTAGAAGTTGGAAAGGGGCCGGCGACGACGCCAGCCCCAATCTGATAGTTGCTACACTCGCGGTTTCGATCGACCGCTCAAACACTCTAGGTCAACTTGGGGCGGGCACAAGATTGCGGCGGGGACGCACTAAATATCCCCCGTCTTTCCACCGGTCGTCCACAAGATAGGTAAACCCTACTGCAATGAAAGAAAAACCGTTTTCGCGCGACGCGAGGATTACCATCGGCTTGCACGGATGTGGATAAATTTTCGGGCGGGCAGGGGTGTTTGAGGGGCGGGGCTTTGGGGCGCCCCTCAATCCGTCAGCTGGGAGGCGTGCTTTGCCATCCCGATTTGTGCCGGATCTGACGCAATCCAACCGGAAAAGAAGTTGCCGTCGAAGATCGCCTCGCATCCAGACTGTTCTGGACGCGAGGCGATCGAAACCATCATCGATTGCGCAGCAAACTGGCCATGCGTTCCCCTACAAGCCAAAGTGCCTTGTTGAGCTTGATATCCTGATCGATGCCATTGATCGGGCGCGACGTTGATCTGCGCGGCCTGCCGGGTTCGTCGCGGCCCACACCGCGCAACCCACCTTTGATGCTGTTTTCTTGAACGACATTCCACACGGTCCAAAGGTCATCAGCGCGGTCCTCCTGGCGACGGGGCACAAGCAGTTGTTCTGGCTTGATCGGTGTCGTCACGGCGCCGCCCGCGTCACCAAAGCGAAGCAGATGCGCCGCCTCCGCCAACACCTCCTTTGCATCCCGCCCCATTGTGAAGCTCGACCAGTCTTGGGGCGCTGCCAGAGCTCGTTCGGCCTCTGCGAGCACGCGATAGGTTCCTTCGATCACCTTGCCTTGAACATCTCCGGAGTGCCGGACTTTGATCGCGTCAATCGTTCCGGTCTGGGCCACTAGTGAATTGAGGCAGCAAACTCGGAACAGCCCCGCGAGCAACTCATAGGCACTCGTTCCATCATTTGCGTTTTTGAGGAGAATTTCGCAGACGGTGTCACCCACTTTGTAGACATTTCCGTCATCGAGGCGACGAAGACGGATAAGGTGCTTGGTAAAGTTGGCCTTTCCTTCCGTGCGGCTGACTGACTGGCGCGCTCCGACCGGCGCGAAGCCCTCCTTCATCAGCCCACGCAGGATTTCGATTGTCGGGATTGGCATGAAGCGCTCGGAGCGGCTTTCGTGTGCCGAAGTCGCGAATATCGAAGGCGCAATGGTGCGCATCTCATCCTCGGACAGCGCGCGACCCGTGTCGAAACGGGCGGTTTTGGCGTAGATGCTCATGCTTAGATCTCCTTTTTCCCTTGGACCGCGAAGCAGGGCCGCGTCCTGCTTCCCGGGGCCGCGCGAGCGGTGGGGACGGAGGGGGAAAGCAGTCTTCGCGGGGAACCGCCTGCACGGAAGCGCAGCGAAGGAAGGTGGGCGGAAGACTGTTTGGGGGAGAGAAGGGGCAACGTCCCTCGGCCCCCTTCAACCGATCCGACAGGCTCGGTCATTTCACAAAGAAGCGTATCGGAGCTTTCAGCATAGCGCCGCGTCCTCGCGGGAAAGCGGGAATTCGCGTTACGCGAAGGCGGAAAAAGGGCCGCCGCAGGAGCTTCAACATAGTGGCCCGAAGGGAAGCGGGACCGACTGCCCCCGTCCGAAGCGTTCCGGTAGGCTACTTTGAGCACGGGTGTTGCAAAGGCATCTGCCGCATTGGTGTTCTTTGGTTCAAAATTGGACGCCACATCACTTTAAATTAGACGAACGGCATGCTGGAGGATGCCGCCGACGGCAGTATTTGGGTTTTCCGACAACGCACTGGGCGTGAACCAGGAACAGCCGGCCGATCCTCTCCGGTGTCTCCGGTGATTGGCAGTGCCCGCTTCGATTTCCGCAATCTATGTCGGCTAGGCCCCAAGCCCTACCCATGACCAGTGGCGACATTTGTCAGGTGCGCGCGAATAGCAGCAGCGGTGCGATATCATGGTTGTCGGCTGCACGAAGTGCCGCCATGTAACGGGTGCGAAGCTCGCCGACATCGGCCAGCGTCCCGCCACCCCAGCTGAAATGTTCGCCGCCAAGGCGCTCGATCAGAAGATCGGCTACCAAGCGAGCGTGACGACCATTTCCGTTGGGAAATGGATGGATGGCAACCAGGCGATGGTGAAACCTGATCGCAATCTCATCCGCCGGAAATGTCTGATGCCCAATCCAATAGTGGACGTCGCTTAACAGGCCCGCCAGCTCCATTCCGATGCGGTAGGGTTGGACGCCGATGTTGCGCTCCGTCGTTCGGAAGACGCCGGCCCATTCCCAGACGTCGCCAAGCATCCGCTTGTGCAGTGTTCGCATGAAATCCTCGCTGAGCAGTCGCTCAAGCGATACGCGTCGACGACCACGCGCCCAGGCCGCACCTTCGACAATGTTCTCCCGCTCTGCCTCGTTGAGATCACGACGGTGCGTGATCCATGTCTGAAGGAGCCCCTCGCGCTCATTTGGTTCCAGGGGTGTTGCGTCCTCAGGCTCCTGAAACAGGTCCGTCATGTCTCATTCCAGAGGTCGCGTTCGGAGAGCCTGTCGCGAATGTATGCCTGGACACGGGATTCGAAGTCAGCTTCGTCCGTGCCCTGAGCTTCGAGCCGCATCGTGTGCGCGACGCGGTGAAGCTCCCGCGTCGCGATCTTCCTTGCGCGCGCCTCGATGAGAGCCTCCAGTGAACTGTTGGGAACAAGTGCGTAAACGAGCGTGCAATCCAGCGCCTCAGCTGCGCGACGCAAGGTTTTGAGTTGGATCGTGCCTGCGGCTTCCGACTTCTCTATGGCTTCTACGGTTTGGGGTCGCACCCCAATGCGCGCGCCGAGCTGGGCACCCGTCATCCCGAGCGCGTCACGCAGTGCACGCACCCATCCTTTCGGCGGCGCCTTGAACCGATCGATTGGTTGGAGCGGCCGAAGTCTTTCATCGAGGCGCAGGCGCCCCCTTTTGCGACTATCGCTTTTCATCCACGTTCTTCAGACTGTGAGCTGATCGTACAACAACTTTTATCAGCATGCAGGCTGATTATCAACATGCACTATTCACGCTACAGTATGATTTTATCAATTAACGCATCAGCCTGCAGTCTGTTGATCGTGTGCAGAAATTAGCCTGGAGTCTGCCCCTGGTCACCTGCGTGGATGATTGCAAGCTCTCACTCTGATTTGGAGCAGAGAGTTTACGCTCGCGCTGGGGGCCTGGGCCCTCAGCGCATCGGAGTTCATGCCATCAGCCTGCTGACGCCAATCGCCGTTGAGCTTCAGCCATAGCGCTGCTCGCGTTTGCACAGGATCTCGGCCAACCGATCCGGTAACCTCCAGAACGGATGCAACACGTCGAGCGAGAACTTTGATTAAGGATCCTGCCGTCGCTTCGGCACGAAACCCACTGCGAAGCCAAACAGCCGGCCAATCTTGTCCAACGTCTCCAATGTCGGGTTAGCAGTGCCCGCTTCGATTTCCGCGACCTGTCTACGAGTAAGGCCGAGGGTGTTGGCAAACTCCTGCTGCGTGAGGCCTATGCTTTTGCGCATATCCACCACAGCATCCGGCAAATGCAAGCCGCCGCGTCGCGCCTGTTCTGCAAGATCCTGGCGCATAACCGAAACCTGCTCTTTCGTCGGCTTTTTCCACCGTGCCACTTTGATCAGGCTCCTTCCGGTTTAGAGAACACGTCATCAACACCGTCAGCGATCTCGCTGCAGCGCATCATGGCTCGTTCGATGATGACGTCCGGCGCTCCCAACTTTTTCGCATGGCTCGGCACCAGTCTGAGGCGCTGTGCGAAAGCCTGCAGCTCTGACATCAGCTTCGTCTGAACATCGCGGTCCGGCCAGACCTCAGCACAAATCCGTTTCCAGTCAGGAGAATGGTCCAGGCCGCCGTCACGCATGGAGGCCCAACGGGTAGATCGCACAACACCCTCTTTCGCCAACCGCATGGGAGCAAAGTCAAAGAGTGGTGACAGTCGGATCATTCCGTTGGGGTACTTGCTCAACGCGGAGTTACGACCGTGATTATCGGGATTGCCGAGCGCGAGGTTGGCGATATCGCGTTTCAAATATTCTGCAATGTCGGCAATCGGGTCATCGGAATGTCGTTTCAGTAGCTCGATGTAGGCCTCATGTGTGCCGATGTGACCGAACTCTGCAACACCGAGCGCCGAAACGAGGCTTTCCTGTCCGAGCCGGATCGTCTCCCCATTCGCGCTAAGGCTCCGATCAAAGCGAGGGATGATCAGCACACCGTCAGCGTAAATCGACGGTTCTTTGACTTTGAGACCAAGTTCCAAGGCAATGCGCGAATAGATCGCTTCGCCTTCAAGTATGGTGCGGTCAACTGCTTCAGGGCCACGAACAAGCTTGACGATGACGTGCCGTAGGGCCTCGTCGTCGGTCACGATGCTGTCGGGATAAAAGAGCCCGTTCTTCGCCTGGGTCATTGCCACTTTTGGCCACTCACCCTGCAGTCCACTAGAACCGGAAGCCAACACGAAACGGTCGGCAACTTCCATGAAGCGGTCCGATCGCCCGAGGATATCCGCCTCCGTTACGCCCTGGCGCTGCAAGCCGCTCAATCGAGCGGACTCCGCCTCTGCCGCTTCCTTGATGCGGATGTTGCCAATTCCGCCCGTTGCGGCTCGGAGGAGCAAAGATAGATCCGATGAACGAGCCACTTCGTCGAGCCCCATATGCTCAGCCAACTTTCGCCGTGCATGGCCTTGTGGCATGAGATCCAGGAGGAAAGCTGGCCAGTGACGGCTGTACCGATTTTCAAGGTCAATCGGATAGCGAACAGACAATGCGCGGTGATCGCAGACCGTCTGACCCGCGGCGAAACCCTGCGCGGCCGTGGCGAGAAAGTAGTCGAGATCGTAGTCGACGACCGAACTACCGACGTAGCCGGCATCGTCGTCTTTCAGCTCAAGAGCTGCCGCGTCGTGCCATTCGCCGTCGAAGTGGATCTGCAGCGTTCGTTTCATTGTCGACCCCTTTGATGGGATCATTACCGTCGAAATTCGACCTTATCAACCCCCTAAAAGGGGCAATAGTGGCAATGTGGCGGCCAGGTTGAACTGTCCGCTTTGGCGCAAAGTTAAAATGTCACTTTGGATACGTCTTCAGCCATTTAGAAATGCGACAGCCGACATCTCCACTGGCGCTGAGGCAAGCCCCCGACCGGAC
>NZ_JACVAS010000021.1:0-36459 GCF_014852025.1 Ensifer sp. ENS10 | reverse complement strand
ATGGCGTCAATCCGCTCGACTGGCTCTCGCAGACCTTGACCCGCATCGCTCAAGGCTGGCCCGCATCCGAAATCGAAGCCCTCATGCCCTGGAACTTCAGGTCAGACGCCGTCAGCTAACCGCTTACCAATGAACCCGTAGACGAAAGTAGAGATTGGGTGATCATAGATTTCGTCCGGCGTACCGGATTGCTCGATCATACCTTTGTTCAGCACCACCACGCGATCAGCCAGTTCGAGCGCCTCCTCCTGGTCGTGGGTGACAAATACGGTCGTGTATGCGGTGCGATCATGGATTTCACGCAGCCACTGGCGCAATTCCTTGCGCACTTGAGCGTCAAGCGCACCGAAGGGCTCGTCGAGCAACAAGACGGTCGGCTTAACCGCCATGGCCCGGGCAAGCGCCACGCGCTGGCGTTGGCCGCCGGAGAGCTGAGCGGGGTAGCGATTTTCAAATCCTGACAGCTTCGAGTGCCATCTTGTGAAGTTCTGCCGGTGGTTGCCGCCGATTGGAGCGGCGAACCTTTAGACCGAAAGCCACGTTCTCCAGCACAGTCATATGCCGAAAGAGGGCATAGTGCTGAAAGACGAAGCCGATATTTCTTTCCTGCACCGTCTTCATCGACGCGTCCTCGGCATCGAAGAAAATCGTGCCATCGGTCGGGCTCTCGAGGCCGGCAATCAGCCTAAGCAACGTCGTCTTTCCGGAGCCGGAGGGTCCAAGCAAAGCGATCAACTCACCAGAGTGGATGTCAAGAGAAAAAACGTCGGCGAGCGCAGGGACGCGGTCATATTCTTTGCGTAGGCCTTGGATTCGTACTTCCATATACCCAGGTCCAAGTGAGTGCCATTCATTGCATCATTTGAACGCGCCAGCACAGAGTTGGTTCGATGTGCTCTCAGGGGAGCTGGCGACTTCGCATTGGAAACCGCAAGCGGAGACATGGTGCAACTGCTCGCGGCTGCCGCGTCCGCGTAAAAAGGCTCTGGCACGTCTCTCAAACTCAGCCCTGATCCTGCATGGAATGAGCGGGGTCCGCGGCGCAACGAGACGGATTGGCGCTTACCCGTCCGGGTTCGGCCACAACGCTACAGCCCCCAAGGGCGCCGAAGGGATACCAGGCGCAGTCGGCAGCAGACAGCGAGGCCATGAACAATCGTGTGAGCCGCGCGTTACCTGTCAAATGATGAGGTAAAGTCATGGCTCGAACCTCTCGAAACAACGGCCGCCGAGCGGAACTACTCCACATTGGGCTCGTGGTATTTGCAATGTTGATTATCGCGGCAATGGTGGCGCTTCTGTAAAGCGATGACCCAAGCAAAGAACTCGCTCGCAACAAGCCGTGCTCAGCGCTCGTAAAGAACGGCTCGGTTGTGAGTTGTTAAATTTACAGCTTTGCGCATCCCCTCGCTTTCGTGGCTCTAGATTTCCTGCAGGCAATCCTGAGTCAGCCGAGCGTCGGCTGCCCGTGGCGGCCCTCTCGCAGCCGGATTCGGGCCGCGTGCTTGGAACTAATGACGGGCAAGACTATTTCAGCTGTGACTTTGGCATGACGCTGACGCGCCCTCCTGGCTGGGTAAGCCTCGATTTTGAGGAGACTCGCATCATGAAGATTTCGTCCAGATTTCGTTCAGTCGCGGCTGCGGTTATCGCTGCAGCAGGAATCAGCTTTGCCGGCTCCGCGCATGCCGACAGCGGTACGATCAGCTTCTCAGTCTACAAGGCTGCCTTCTTTGTGGGTGGTTCTGGCGGCGAGGGCACGCTGACCTTCCATGGTCGCCGCTATCCCATCTCTGTCGGCGGCATCTCGGGCGGCCTCGCCTTCGGGGCTTCTAAGACCTATTTCCATGGTACCGTTCGCCACATTCGCCGCGCCCGAGATGTGACGGGGGTCTACGGTGCGGTAGGCGGTGGCGGCGCGGTCGGCAAAGGGGCCCAGGTGATCGCCATGACCAATGACAAGGGCGCCCAACTCGAGCTCTCAGGCAAGCAGGTAGGCCTGCAAGTCAACGCCGATCTCAGCGGACTTGCCATCACGGTGAAGTAAGGGCCGTCGCTCCGTTCGTCGTCCCTGCAGTCGGCCCGCTACGCTGAATACAAAGGTCGGCTTTCAGCGCTCTGGCGACAAGCAGAGCAATCCCGGTGACCTGATTGAACATGCCGAAAGCCGCTCCGCGCAGTTCGTCCGGAGCGGCGTCGGCAATCGGCGTCGCCAGAAGGCCTTGCGTGAAGCCCATACCACAGCACGACGCCGATACCGCCCGCCTGCGATGCTGGTGCAAAGGCGAGGACCAGATCAGCCTCAATGCATCATCGCCAGCGCGGCCGTGAAGAAATCCTCGCCTCCGAAGTTTCCCGATTTCAGCGCCAGCAGCATATCGCCCTGCGTGTTGCCGACCGTTCGCAGCACCGGCACGCCGGGCGCGATCTCCGGGCCGATCAGGAAGGCTGGAATGGCCAGCCTGTCGACCGCGGCACCGGAGGTTTCTCCGCCGGCGATCACCAGGCGCCGCACGCCTCTTGCCACCAGTTCGGCGGCGATGACCGACGTTGCAGATTCGATCGCGTGACCGGACGCCTCGCGCCCATATAGTGATTGCAACCGGGACACGATTTCCGGCGCTGCGCTCGCGGCGACGACGATGGGACCGGCCGAGATGCGGTCTCCGGCCCAGGAAATTGCCGCGGCGATCTCATCCGGGCCGGCAAGCAGCCGCTCCGGGTCGAGCCGCAGGACGGGCATCGACCGTTCGGCGACGTCGAGCTGATGCAGCGTTGCCTTGGAACAACTGCCGGCAACGACGGCGGAAAGCCCGCCCACGGGGCAAATGGCGTTCGCCGTTGTAGCGTCGCTGGCAGGAGCCCGGCCGGAGCGGACGAGTGCACGGGCAAGGCCAAGCCCGAGCCCCGACGCACCGGTGGATACCGGCGTTTCCAGTGCGATCGCGCCGAGCGTCTCGAGATCGCGTTCGAAGATGGCGTCGGCGATTGCCGACCCAACACCTGCCTCACGCAAGGCCTCGAGCCGGGCCCTGAGTGTATCCGGTCCCGCCGCGATTGCCGGCAGATCTATAAGCCCGACGGCACCGCGCGACTGTCTGGCCATCACCCGCACGAGATTGGCGTCGTGCATCGGATTGAGGGGATGGTCCTTGAGCGGGCTTTCGTTTAGCGGCTGTCCGCCGACGAAGAGATGGCCGAGATAGACGGTTCGGCCCGTTTCCGGAAAGGCAGGCGTCACCAGCACAAGTCCACCGCCCGCCGCATCACTCAAAGCCTCGGTGACCGGACCGATATTGCCGGAATCGGTGGAATCGAAGGTCGAACAGACCTTGTAAAGCACATGGGCGGCGCCGCGCCGGCGCAGCCATCGTTCGGCCGCGGTCGCGGCTGTTACGGCGTCAGCGGCAGGCACCGAGCGGATCTTCAGGGAAACGACAACCGCGTCTACATCCGGCAGCGCCAGCGACGGGTCGGGGATGCCGACCGTCTGCACCGTGCGCAGTCCGTTTTTCGTAAGCGTGTTGGCGAGGTCGGAGGCACCCGTATAGTCGTCAGCGATCGATCCGAGCAATATAGCCACCGTCTAGCTCCTTGCAAAAGGTCTGAACCAGCCAAGACCGTCCAGTGTGTGGCCGCGCGGGATGTATTCGCAGCCGATGAAACCGTCATAGCCAAGGCGGTCGATTTCGCCGAACAGATAGGGATAGTTCAGCTCCTCCCCGTCCGGCTCGTTGCGTGACGGCACGCTGGCGATCTGGATATGGCCGGTGATCGGCATGAGGCGGCGCAAGGCCATGACCACGTCACCATGGATGATCTGACGATGATAGACATCGAACTGGAGCTTCAGGTTCGGCAGGCCGAGTTCCCCGATCAGGCGCTCGGCTGCGCCGAAATTATCGAGGAAATATCCCGGCATGTTTCGCCCGTTGATCGGCTCGAGCAACAGGTCGATGCCCTTCTCTGAGAGCCGCCCCGCAACGTAGACGACGGAGCGTCGGTAAGATGAGGCTGCGTCCTCGTCGTTTGGATCAGCAAGGCCGGCCATCAGGTGCAGCCGCCCGACACCCGTCGCCGCCGCATAGTCCAGCGCGCGCTCGACGCCCGCTTTCAGCGCATCGAACCGTCCGGGAAGCGCCGCGATACCCCGCTCGCCGGCGGCCCAATCGCCGGGCGGCAGGTTGAACAAGGCCTGCTGCAGATTGTTGCGGGCGAGCCGTTCGGCGATTGCCTCCGGTGTGGCTTCATAGGGAAAGAGATATTCGACGGCGGCAAACCCGGCATCGGCCGCAGCGTCGAAGCGGTCGAGGAACGGCCATTCGTTGAACATCATCGTCAGGTTGGCGGCGAAAACCGGCATGGTGGTGTTCCTTTTACAGGCTCTGCAGCTCTTTGGTCGCACCGGGCAATGTTGCGCCCGAGAGCTGGGCGTAGAGGCGCGCGAGCGACGAATCGTCGTCGCGGCCCATACCGGCTCCGGACGCGCCCAGATACATCTGCAGGGCCGCAGCTGCGAGCGGTACCGGATAGTGCTCTGAGCGAGCCATATCCTGGACGATGCCAAGATCCTTGACGAAAATCTCGATGCTGCTCAGCGGACTATAGTCTCCGGCCAGCACATGCGGCACGCGGTTTTCGAACATCCAGGAATTGCCGGCCGAGGCCGTGATCACTTCATAGACCTTGTGGAGGTCGAGGCCCTGCTTGGCTGCAAACGTTATCGCTTCGCAGGCGGCCGCGATGTGCACGCCGGCGAGAAGCTGGTTGATCATCTTGAAGGCGGCGCCGGTTCCGGCCGCGTCGCCGAGTTCGTAGACTTTGCCGGCCATGGCGTCGAGACCCGGGCGGGCCGTGTCGAAAGCCTGCTTGGAGCCGGATGCCATGATCGTCAGTTCGCCGTTTGCCGCCTTGGCCGCGCCGCCCGAAATTGGCGCATCGAGATAATGCAGACCGAGAGCCTCCACCCGTTGTGCCAGGTCGCGTGCCACAGCCGGGTCCATGGTGGCCGACGAAATGAAGACTGCTCCGGGCTTCATCGTCCTTGCGACACCCTCGACGCCGAACAGCACAGCCTCGGTCTGCGCACCGTTGACGACGACGGAGACGACAATGTCGGCATCCTTTGCCGCACCGGCGGGCGTGGCAGCGCCGCGTCCACCCTCGCTGGTGAAGCGGTCCACCGCCGCAGGAGTGATGTCATACCCAACGACGTCGAGGCCTGCGCGCTTCATCGACCGGGCCATTCCGAGCCCCATGGAGCCAAGGCCGATGACGGCCGCGACAACAGCGGGGCCTGTATTTTCAGCAAGCGGTGACATGACGAGTTCTCCAGTCTTGTAAGGAAAGAGCCGCCCTCCGGATGCTGCCACCCGGAGGGATTGGTGTTTAGCGGTTGACGGTTTTCGCCGGAACCGTCAACACGGCCAGCGAACCGATGACCAGGGCTGCGGCGAGAAGATACATGCCCGCGCTGTTGCTGCCCGTAAGATCCTTCAGATAGCCCACCAGAAACGGCCCGAGGAACCCGGCGAGATTGCCGACCGAATTGATCCAGGCGATGCCGGCGGCCGCGCCCGTGCCGGCGAGAAAAGCCGTCGGAAGCGACCAGAAGAGCGGCGCGCAGCTGATGGCGCCCGCAGCAGCCAGCGAGAGGCAGACGATTGAGACCGTCGTGCTTGTCGCCGTCGTTGCCGCGACAAAACCACCGGCGGCGATGAGCGCGGGGATGACCAGGTGCCACCGGCGTTCACGCAGCCTGTCGGCGGAGCGACCGAGCGCCAGCATGGCGAAGAAGGTGCAGATATAGGGGATAGCGGAAATCAGGCCGATATTCAGGTTCCCGCTGACACCAGAGGCCTTGACGATGGACGGCATCCAGAAATTCAGGCCATATTGCCCAAGCACGAAGCAGAAATAGATAAGGCACATCAGCCAGACGCGGCGGTCCGTCAGCGTTCCGGCAATGCTGTGCGGGCTCGAGGCCTTGGCCCGGTTCTCCGCCTCGATATTGGCCGCCAGCACACGCTTTTCGTCGTCGTTCAGCCATTTCGCATCACGGATCTTATCATCAAGGTAGAAGAACGTGGCGACGCCGAAAAGGATGGCCGGGATGGCTTCGATCAGGAACATCCACTGCCAGCCGGAAAGACCATGCGTGCCATGGAAGCTGTCCATCAAGAGACCCGACAGCGGATTACCGAAAATGGCGGATATCGGGATTGCGGACATGAAGGTGGTGATGATTCTGGCGCGGCGATGGGCCGGATACCAAGCGGTCAGATAGAGAATGATGCCGGGGAAAAATCCCGCTTCGGCAACGCCCAGCAGGAAACGCAGGACATAGAAGACGGCTTCCGACGAGGTGAACATGAAGGCGGCGGAAATGATGCCCCAAGTGACCATGATGCGGGCAATCCACACCCGCGCGCCGACCTTGTTCATGATAATGTTGCTCGGCACTTCAAACAGAAAATAGCCGATGAAGAAAATACCTGCGCCGATGCCATAGGCCGCTTCCGATAGGCCGAGCTCACTCGACATCTGCAGCTTCGCGAAGCCGACATTGACGCGGTCGAGATAGGCGACCACGTAGCACAGCATCAAAAAAGGAACGATTCTCCAGAATACCTTGCCATAGGCCCGGTCTTCCACCGTCTGTGCGGCATACGCGCCATCGACTGGCGCCTGCGTTTGCAGCGTCATGATATTCTCCTCCAATTGTTGCCGCGGTCTCCTTCCGCGGCACGCCGGGCCAATAATGGCAGCGCTGCCATTTTGTTTAATCCATTTTGGCAGCGCTGCCAACGCGAAATTGGTAGCGCTGCCAAAAAAATCTTGCTTCTTGAAGAGAGTGGTGAAAAATGAGGACCGCAATCGGAGAGGGATGACGGCTTAGCGGCTGAAGCGCCCACCCGAGGTGGGGTCGAAAGTGACTATGGAATTCAAACACCAGGCGACAGTGACGCTTGCCGAGGTCGCGGAAGCGGCCGGCGTCGGCGAGAGCACGGTCTCGCGGGTGCTGCGCAACCACGGCTCGTTTTCCGGCAAGACGCGGGACCGGGTGATGGCTGCTGTCGAGCGGCTCGGCTATGTGCCGAACCGGATCGCAGGAACGCTCGCCTCCACCGCTTCGCGCCTGGTCGCCTTCGTCATTCCCTCGCTATCCAACATCGTCTTTCCCGATGTTCTGCGCGGCGCCAGCGCCGTTCTGGAGGAAAACCGGTATCAGGCGGTCTTCTCCGTCACCGACTATGACCCGGGGAAGGAAGAAGCGCTTGCCGCCGCAATGCTCGCCTGGCGGCCCGCGGCGGTGATGCTGGCGGGGTACGAGCACACGGAGGGCACGGTGAAGATGCTGCGCGCAAGCGGCTGCCGGATCGTCGAGCTGCTCGATCTGGACGGCGATGCGCTTGATCTGGCGGTCGGTTTCTCCAACCGCGCAGCCGGACGCGAAAGCGCGGCTTTCCTGCTCAAGCGGGGCTATCGCCGGATCGGGTATGTCGGCCACGACCTCAACCGCGATACCCGCGCCAGCAAGCGGTTTTCCGCCTTTTGCGAAACGCTGGGCGCGCATGACGCCCCCCTCGCCGATCGCGAAATTCTCTCCGGGGCATCGTCGGTGGAAAACGGCAGGCTGGGACTGGAGCGGCTGCTCGCCCGGACGCCCGATCTCGATGCGGTCTATTTCTCCAACGACGACATGGCGCTGGGCGGCTATTTTCACTGTCTGGCGCGGGGGATTGCGATTCCCTCGCAGCTTGCCATTTTCGGCTATAACGGCCTCGATATCGGCCGGGCAACGCCGCAGCCCCTCTCGACGATCCGCACGCCGCGCGTCGCGACCGGACAGGTGGCAGCACAGCTTGTCATCACCAATGCGCCATCCCAGGTCGTCGATCTCGGTTTCGAGCTGATCGAAGGGGCAACCGCCTGATAGGGAGAAACTGTCATGTCCGACGCGCGCCTGCGTGAAGAAATCTGCCGCTATGGCCGTTCGCTGTTCGAGCGCGGGCTGACGCCCGGTTCGTCGGGCAATATATCGTTGCGGCTGGAGGATGGCGGCTGGCTGGTCACCCCGACGAACGCCTCGCTCGGCTTCCTCGACCCGGCCCGCATCTCAAGGCTGGATGCCGAAGGCCGGCACCTCTCCGGCGACAAGCCGACCAAGGAAATTCCGCTTCACACGGCGCTCTACGACACGCGCGGCAGTGCCCGCGCCATCGTCCATCTTCACTCCACCCATGCGGTGGCGCTGACCATGCTGCCGGAGATCGATCCGCGCGCCGCCCTGCCGCCGATGACCCCCTACTATCTCATGCGCGCCGGCGAGACCGCGCTGGTCCCCTACTATCGTCCCGGCGATCCGGCGGTGGCCGACGCGATCCGCGGGCTGGCGGGAAAATATTCGTCGGTGCTTCTGGCCAATCACGGACCGGTCGTCGCGGGCGACAGCCTGGAGGCGGCGGTTTTCGCCACTGAGGAATTGGAGGAGACGGCGAAGCTCTATCTCCTGCTGCGCAACCTCAACCCCCGTTATCTCACCCCGGCGCAGGTCAACGATCTCACCAAGACCTTCGGCCTCGACCTGCCGTCGCATCACGACCATGATCACGATTGATGCGCGATCACCTGAAGCAGGCACTCATTCCTTCACGGCCCCGGTCATGGACGAGACGTAATAATCGACGAAGAAGGAATAGAGGATCACCACCGGCAGCGAGCCGAACAGCGCGCCGGCCATCAGCGCGCCCCATTCGAACACGTCGCCGCGGACCAGCTCCGTCAGCACGCCGACCGGCACGGTCTTGTTTTCCGAAGACTGGATGAAAGTGAGCGCATAGATGAACTCGTTCCACGACAACGTGAAGGCAAAGATGCCCGCCGATATCAGCCCGGGGACAGCAAGCGGCAGGATGATCTTGATCAGGATCTGCCAGCGCGTCGCGCCATCCACTAGCGCGCTCTCTTCGAGCTCGAACGGGATCGACCGGAAATAGCCCATCAACAGCCAGGTGCAGAAGGGAATGAGGAAGGTCGGATAGGTGAAGATCAGAGCCAGCCTGGAATCGTAGATGCCGAACTTGAAGACAATGAAGGCCAGCGGAATGAACAGGATCGAGGGCGGCACGAGATAGGCGAGGAAGATCAGCAGCCCCACCGGCCGCGAGCCCGAAAACCGAACCCGCTCGATCGCGTAGGCCGCAAAGACCGATGCCGCCAGTGACAGGAATGTCGCGCAGGTCGCCACCAGCATCGTGTTCCACAGCCAGCCCGGATAGGACGTCTCGAACAGCAGGTACTTGATATGGTCGAGCGTCGGGCCGACCACCCAGAAGGGACTGTAGTTGTTGTAGTCGGTCAACTGCGAATTGGGCTTAATCGCCGTGATCGCCATCCAGTAGAACGGAAAGAGCAGGACGAAGACGAACACTGCCATCGGCAGATAAACCATCACAATCCTGCGCGGCAGGCGGTTGAGATAGCTCATGCCCTGCACGTCGTCGGTGAGAACGGCGTCTTCGGATTTCACGGTCGTGGTCATCGTCATTCTCCCCAATCAATCCTGGCCGCCCTGCTGCCATTTGCGCCGCTGCAGGCCGAAGAAGCTGAACATGATGGCGGCAAGGAGGAACGGGATCATCGCCACCGCGATCGCGGCCCCCTCCCCGAGCTGTCCGCCCGGAATGCCGCGCTGGAAGGAAAGCGTCGCCATCAGATGCGTCGCGTTTACCGGCCCGCCCTTGGTGAGCACATAGATGAGCTGGAAATCGGTGAAGGTGAACAGCACCGAGAAGGTCATGACGACGGCAATGATCGGCGTCAGCATCGGCAACGTCACATAGCGGAAGCGTTGCCAGCTCGTTGCACCGTCCAGCGACGCCGCCTCCTGCAGCGAGGCCGGAATGGTCTGCAGGCCAGCCAGCAACGAAATGGCGACAAAGGGAATGCCGCGCCAGACATTGGCTGCGATCACCGAGGCTCGGGCATTCTCCGGATCGCCCAGGAAGTTGATCGGACTATCGATCACGCCGAGCTGCATCAGCGACCATGAAATGATCGAGAACTGCGCATCGTAGATCCACCAGAAGGCCAGCGCCGAGAGCACGGTGGGAACGACCCAGGGTAAGAGTACGATTGCCCGGAAGAAGGACTTGAATGGCAAATTTTCATTCAGCAGCAGCGCCAGCCAGAGCCCGAAGACGAATTTCAGGATCGACGCCACAATCGTGTAGAGCAGCGTGTTGAAGACCGACAGCCAGAAGACCGAGTCCTCGGCAAGGAAGATGTAGTTTTCGAGCCCGATGAACACCCCGTCACGACCGATGCGCGTGTCGGTAAAGCCGAGCCAGACGCCGAGACCGAGTGGATAGGTGAGGAAGCAGACAAGGAAGACGGCGGCCGGAAGCATGAAGAGGAAACCAATCATGTTCCTGTTCTGCATGAGCGAGGCCATCGCGGATGGCGGCTTCCTGGATGACGCTGTGGACATCGGACATCTCCCGTATAGCGGATTGGGGAACGGGTATCGGCGGGGCATTTCCGCCGATACCTTGTCTCAGCGGCCTATGCAGGCCATGTTGGGATTTAGACCCGGTAGTAGCGGTTTGCCCGGCGCTCAGCCTCTACAATTGCCTCTTCCGGCGTCATCTGCCCCGTAACCGCGGTGGCGAACATGTCGACCAGCACGTAGTCGGCCATGACGCCGGCGGACGCATAGCCGAGCGGGCCGGCATAACCGTTCGGGCGCAGCGTTTCGGAGGCGCGCGCATAAGGCGCGTGGATCGGATCGGACGTCCAGACGGGATTGTCGGCGAAAGCCTTGAGAGGCTGGCAGCAATACGCGCTGGAGCCCGTGATCCAGGCATTCATCTGGTCGGCCTCCATCATGAATTTGATATAGGCCTTGGCAGCTTCCGGATATTTCGTATGGCTGAAGAGCAGCAGCGAACTGGTCTGATGCAGCTCGACGCTCTGGCCGACCGGACCGACAGGGAAGTTCGTGGTGCGGATGTCGGCTGAAAGTTCCGCCATCGCCGGGTCCTTCTTCGACGCATAGTAGAGCGAGACGCCGTTCGCCGTCAGCGACACCTGGCCCGCCAGGAAGGCCCGGTTGTTATTGATGTCGAGCCAGCTCTCGGTGCCCGGAATGAAGGTCTCGTAAAGCGCCTTGGCATAGTTGACCGCTTTGAGCGTCTCGGGGCTGTTGATGACGACCTTGCCGCCTTCATCGACCATCTTGCCGCCATGGCTCCAGAGCAACCAATGGGCATAGTTGTTGCCGTCGCCGACGGCCTTGCCGTGCGGGAAGCCGGCTGGCGTTCCCTTGGCCTTCATCGCCTTGCAGAGTTCGAGGAACCCGTCGGTGTCCTTCGGAAATTCGCTGAAGCCGGCCGCCTTAACATGGCTGTCACGATAGCAGACGGCGTTGCCAATCGCCGTCAGCGGCATGGCGATGAACTTGTCGCCGCGCGAAGCATAACCCTTTACGCCATCGTACCAGCCGCCGTATTTGCCGCCGAGGTAGTTGGCGAGTTCGGTCAGATCGACGAGCTTGTCGGGATATTGGTGGGCGTCGTCAAACCAGCACATCACCAGATCGGGCCCCGAACCGACATTGGCGGCGACGGCTGCCTTCGGGCGAATGTCTTCCCAGCTTTCCTTGTCGATGCGGACCTCGACCCCAGTCGCCTCAGTGAATTTCGCGGTGTTGGCAAGCCACGCATCCTCGTCACCCTTGACGAAGGGCGTCCAGCGCAACAGCCTCAGGCTCGCCCCTTCCTCCGGCTTGTAGGCCGGCTCCGCCCCTTGCGCGAAAGACGGGCGGATGCCGAAAGGCGAAAGCCCGGCGATCCCCGCCAGCGCGGCGGATGCAGTGAGAAAATCACGTCTCTTGAAAGTCATAATGCTCCTCCTGGTGACAACGGGACATCATCCTTTCCGGCACCCGCCGTCCCGTTTGGCGAATGCTGCAACGAAGGTTTCGGGTATGGCCGGAAACGCCGACCCGAGACCGGATGCGTCAGGGCTCCTCTTCCCTGACGCACAAAGCGGGGCAGTATCAGTCGGTCAGCCGCACGCCGGTTTCGGCGTCGAACAGGTGCACATGATCGGCATCGATAGATAGGTGGATTGCCTCGCCCGGCCGGGCGGTCACGCGCTCACGGAAAACGCAGGTGACGTCCGTGCCGCCGAAGCGCACGATCAACTGCGTCTCGTAGCCGGTGGGCTCGATAACCGCGACGGTCACGGGAAACCCGTTCGGGTCGAGCGACATATATTCCGGCCGCAAGCCGTAGATCAGATCACGCCCTCTTGCCGCCGATGGCGACCGCGCGACTGGCAGCGCCATGCCATCGGTTGCGATAAAGCACTTCGGATTTTGCGGGTCGAGCCTGCCCTTGATCATGTTCATCGCTGGCGAACCGATAAAACCCGCGACGAAAAGATTGGCGGGGCTGTCGTAGAGGTCAAGCGGCGCGCCGATCTGTTCGACAATACCGTCATGCATGACGACGATTTTGTCGGCCATGGTCATCGCCTCGATTTGGTCATGCGTGACATAGACGGTGGTCGTCTTCAGCCGCTGGTGCAGTTCCTTGATCTCGGCGCGCATGGCCACGCGCAGTTTCGCATCGAGGTTGGATAGCGGTTCGTCGAAGAGAAATACCTGCGGATCGCGCACGATCGCCCTGCCCATCGCTACGCGCTGGCGCTGGCCGCCGGAGAGCTGGCGCGGATAGCGGTCGAGCAGCTTGGAAAGCCCGAGAATGCCCGCCGCGGTGCCTACGCGCTTGTCGATATCGGCTTTCGGCGAGCCGTTCAGCATCAGCGAGAAGGCCATGTTGTCGGCGACCGTCATATGCGGATAAAGCGCGTAGTTCTGGAACACCATGGCGATATCCCGATCCTTGGGCGGCAGGGTGTTGACGACCTTGTCGCCGATGCGGATCTCGCCCGCCGAAATGTTTTCAAGCCCGGCCAACATTCGCAGAAGCGTCGATTTCCCGCAGCCCGAGGGGCCGACAAGGATCACGAATTCGCCATCCTCGATTTCGATGTTCACGCCCTTGATGACGGGAAAGGCTCCGAATGATTTTCTGACATCGACGAAGTCAACGCCTGCCATATGCTTTCCTCCCTGTGAATTTCATCTGACATCGGCGGACTGTCCGGCGGCCTCCTCATGCCGTTCTTAGACCCCGTCCAGTTTCCTCTCGACCGCCCTTACCCCCGCCCCACCAGCGGCATCTTCGTCGCCATGACCGTCATCGTCAGCACATTCGCCTCCAGTGGCAGGCTTGCCATGTAGACAACAGCCGCGGCGATATGGGCGACCGGGATCGTCGGCTCACTGGCGGTCTCGCCATTAGCCTGCAACACCCCGGAATTCATCTTCGACGTCATGTCGGTCGCGGCATTGCCGATATCGATCTGGCCGCAGGCGATGTCATACTTGCGCCCGTCGAGTGCGGTCGACTTGGTCAACCCCGTGATCGCATGCTTGGTTGCCGTGTAAGGTGCTGAGTTCGGCCGCGGCGTCTGGGCCGAAATCGAGCCGTTGTTGATGATCCGCCCGCCGCGCGGCGCCTGCGCCTTCATCAGCCGGAACGCCTGCTGCGTGCAGAGAAAGGCACCCGTCAGGTTTGCGGCAAGAATGCCGCTCCATTGCTCGAAGGTCACCTCTTCCAACGGCACGACCGGCACATTGGAGCCGGCATTGTTGACCAGGAGGTCGAGCCGGCCGAACTCGGTGCGGATCGCCTCGAAAAGGCGGACGACCGCATTGGGATCGCCGATATCGGCCCTGACACCCCGCACGGTTCCTCCCGTTTGCGCCGCTATGCCGCCAGCTGCTTTATCGAGCACGTCGGCGCGCCGGCCGGCGATGACGATGGTATAACCCTCCGCACTTAAGGCCTCGGCGATCCCGCGTCCGAGGCCCGTGCCGCCGCCAGTCACCAATGCGATCTTGCCTTCGCCGGATTTTAAAGCGCGAACCATCTCAGATATGTCCTCCGAGTTCATCTTCGATATGGATCCTGATGATCTCATCGAAGTTGGTTTCGGCTTTGAAACCCAGTTCGCAAGCACGCCGCGCGTCGAAATCGGTCGGCCAGCCTGAAACAATCGAGCGGATAACCGGGTCGGGCTCACGGCGGACGAGCTTGACGGCCTTCTCACCGGCTACACGCCGAAGGGCCTGGATCTCTTCACCAACGAGGGCGGAAAGGCCGGGCATGGTCAGATTGCGTCTCGGGCCGATCGCGGATGTATCCATCCGCGCGGCATGAATGAAGAACCCGACGGCCGAACGCGGGCTTGCAAACCAGTGGCGTACGTTCTCGTCCACCGGCAACACCGCCTCCTGACCTGCCAGCGGCTCGCGGAGAATATTGGAAAAGAAGCCGGACGCCGCTTTGTTGGGTTTGCCGGGGCGGATGCAGATCGTCGGCAGGCGGATGCCGACGCCATCGAAAATGCCGCGCCTCGAATAGTCGGCGAGAAGCAGTTCGCAGATCGCCTTTTGCGTGCCGTAGCTCGTCAGTGGCGTGGTAAGGAACTCGTCGCCGATCTTTTCCGGGAAAGGCCTTCCGAAAACGGCGATCGACGACGCGAAGATGACCCGCGGAACGTAGGGCTCCCGCAAACTCTCGTGGCGGATCGCCTCGAACAGCGCCCGCGTTCCGTCAAGATTGACCTTGTAGCCCTTGTCGAAATCAGTCTCGGCCTCACCGGAAACGATCGCCGCGAGATGGAAGATCACGTCGGGCCGCAAACCGACGACTTTCTCGGCGGCGTCATCGGTCGAAAGATCAAGCACGAGTGTCTTTGCAATTGGCGACAGCCCCTGAGGCACAGGCGGCTCGATCACGTCCACCAGCGTCAGCCTAGAAATATCGTAGCCAAGCACGCCTTCCTCTGAGGCGAACTTCTCCACCAACTTGCGACCGACCATCCCGGCCGCTCCGATCACCATGACATCCATTTTCGACGAACCTCCCCGTCTGCCGCCGGCTCAGCCGGATCAGCCTGCCATCTTGCTCTTGCTCTTTTCCCGGTTTTTCTGCCCGCTCCCCGCGAGCAATTCCTTCGTCGTGTCGTAGATCCGGGTCAGATGCCGGCCAAATGCAGCGATTACCGCGTCCCGGTCGCGCCGCTCCAGTGCCTCCACGATCTCGGTGTGGTCGTCATAGCTGGCATCGATCGCGCCTGGCCGTGACATGGCGCTGCGCCGATAGTCCATCATGTAGGTGTAGAGATCGGTGACGAAATCGGCGAGCAGCGGGTTTCCGCAAGCCCGATAGATCGCCATGTGGAATTCGCGGTCGCAGATCAGAAAGCGCATGGCGTCATCGCCACACAGCTTCTGCGCTTCGAGCAGGCTTTTGAGCTTGCCCAGCGTCTCTTCGTCAATCATGTCAGCTGCATCGCCGACGACCTTCAGCTCGATATGCAGCCGGGCCGCATGAACATCGTCAAGATCGTAGCTGTCGATGGCGTTGGGGGAAGCGATGGTAACGGTGAGATGGCTGAGATCGACATTGCAGACCCGCGTGCGACTGCCCTGAGACACCTCGACGATACCGCGCGCAGCCAGCGTCTGGATGGCACCGCGCACCGTCTCACGGCTGACATGAAGCACGTTGGCGAGCTCCCTTTCCCCCGGCAAGACGTCGCCGGGGCGCAGCATGTTGGTGGCGATCAGGACCATCAGCTTGTCGGCGATGAGGTCACGGGCCGTGCGCCGGTCGAGACTCTGCCCGACCTTTGGCATTTGCGTGAGTATCGGGCTGCCGTCCATCGCCGTCACCGCCTCCAACTGACCCACTGGTTGGTCCAGCAGATCAGTTTCTCCATGGAGCCGTGAAAAGTATGACTAGTCAAGACAGGTTCGTTGCTGCATCGCATCAAAGATCGGCCCTGGAACGGCGTCGCTGCCGGTCACCTCGCGCTTCGGCGGCTAGGGGAAGCCGAAGTCGCAGCGGCCCTTATCGTCGAGCACGACGGCCTCGCCGTCGAGGATCATGGAGGTCCCCAGTTAGCAAAGCCGCCAGTGCGACGGCCGTTCCATATCGCGCGATTTTAATGCGGCGCCCGCGTGCCACCATTCAAGTCGTAGCCCATCATGCTCCCAGCCGGCGTCATGCCGTGCGGGAATGGCGGCCTGTTTTCTAACAAGGAGGTACTACACATGGCTCGGGACACTCTTACCGTCGCCTAGGCGTCGTTGCCTGCCATCCCCACCCACGATCAGGTGAAACCGATCAGCGTCATAACCGCACGGCAGGTTTGCTTAGACATCAAAAGATTTGAACATCATCGGCGGTCACACGTTATATCCTTGACCACGAGGCGAGGTTTTCCAATGTCTATTCATACGCGAGATATCGGCGAAGCGGTACTCGGGCTGTTCCATTTGCATCATTTCGATGAGCCGCGGCTGAGCGACGATCAGCGGCTGCTGATCGAGGCTTATCGGTCGGGACAGGTTCCAGAAGCCGCATGGCAGGAGCATCTGACGCTCGATCCTGAGCTTGCTCGTTACTGGCGGTCAGATGCAAAACACTGAGCATCTGATCGGGATGTGCCTACAGGAGTTCGGCGTCGGGACTTCGAATCCATATCGCACGATCCTCAAGCTGCGCCTGCGAGCGCCATTCCAATCATAGCCATAGCCTACGTTCGGCGTCGACGGCGGCTCCGGCCAAGGTGGAGGTCCAGCATCAGTCGGACCAGCCATCTCTGACATCCGGTGTCGCCACGAACTCATCCATATGTTCGACGGCGTATTCGAGTGAGAGCAGTTGCCGCGTTCGGTGAGGCCGTCAAGCAGCGCGCCCATGCCGACAGATCCGGCATCAGATCCACGATTTTGGTGCCACCGCCGCTTGAGGGCGGTGAAACGTCGATGGAGGAGCAAGCTTCATTCCATGCGTCTCGTATGCCGCTCATGAATAGATGGAGCGCCTCCCGAGCCAGCCACTCGCCTTCACCGCTTTGCCATCCATGACCCTCTCGAAGACCTCTGAAATCACAGTAAAGCCTTCAGGAAGGATGTATCCGGATTGCCGTTGATCAAACATGGCGCAACCTCCTCCAATTGGGGCGAAAGCGCTTATGATCTCTCAGCCGCCGGAGCCCGCAGCACTGTCCGGCGATGAGCAAAATATGCGCCGACAAAGCGCCTCTGACAACGTTCGGGGATCACAGCCTTTGTCGCATCGTTTTCGCTGCTTCGCGACACGACTCCAGCAGGTTCTCTTTTCCCATGCCGCGGATTGCGCCGCAGCGCCTGCACTGGATCAATTCTCTCGTCTCCATCTCGGAGAACGTAAGCCGCTCTCGCGTCCCGCACTTCTGGCACTGAATTTTAAGCTGTCGGAGTCATCCACTGCTGCCTCCCGTTGCTTTCAAATTACCCCCACAACCTGGCCCACTGAAAGGGAATTTCAAGATGACCTATCGCCTACCGCTGGAATGGTTCCAGCCGGTGAAGATGTCGCGTATCATCGCGCGTTGAGTGCCGGCGCTTATCGAGCCTCAGAACTCGACAAGGAGCACTATCACCTCATCGTAGAGGGATCTGGCAACGTGGTCCGCGGCACACGATTGCCGACAACCTGAACACCGCCGCCGACGACGGCCCACGCATCAAAGTTCTGAGTGTCGCGTCTACCAGCGATGACGGTTGGGTTGTTTCCGCTGCTGGTCCGGGGTTCGGCAAACGCCGACCTTCTCGAACGCGGAATTGACAACCATCACCGCCTGCCAAATCCAGCCGGCTCTCCGGCGGGGAAAGGTCGCTGCTACCAAGCCGCAAATATGAAGCGGGTAGTACGGTCAGGGCCCCCTTTGTTTCGTCACGCCGCCCTTGAACGCGCCGAGGTTTTGTTAATCGACGTTACAGCCAAGTTGGTGAGCTTGTTGTTCGTCGCCTTCTCTTGGTCGAGGATCTCACTCAGAAGCTTGTGCGCCTCATCATGGCCGAGGTCCTTGGCCCATTCCCGAAGCGAGCCATAGCGGGCGATCTCGTAGTGCTCGACAGCTTGGCAAGCGGCCAGAAGACCCACGTCCAACGCGGTCCCTTTAGCCTCTTTCATCAAACCGTCGGCCTCCTTGATCAGACCCTCGATAGCGTCGCATTTTTCGCCAGATGCCGTTTTGCCGATCGACTTGAAGACCTGCTCCAGCTTCTTGATCTGGTCCCTCGTCTCCAAAAGGTGTTCCTCGGCCGCCTTCTTCAGTTCGGCGCTATTCGCTGCCTTAGCGACCTTTGGAAGCGCCTTCGTGATAGCGTTCTCGGCGAAGTAGAGATCCTGCAGCGTGTGTTCGAAAATATCAGCCAGCGATTTCATAAACTTTCTCCTTCGCAATGAAATGCAGGGCTCGGGAGGCTTCGTAAAAAACGATGTAAACAGTAACCACCGTGGAAGATCCCAGATTTCTCTGACCTCCCGCGGCGTCGGCGGCTGTGCAAGAGCATCATTAGAAAGCCTGCTAACGACCATTTCCACCAATCGTTGCTGGCTTCAGCGCAAAACCCCTGCATCACGGGCGGCTTTCTCGAACGCCAACCGGGCCATGTAACCAGGCACATCACCATTGACAGCTTCGAGACAGGCGGTCAAAGCCGCCTGATATGCGGGATCGGACTTGGATCCAGACCAATTGTTCTGCAAAACCGCTGCCGCTTGACTGGCCGATCCAAACCAACAAGTGGTGGTATGCATCGGGCAGACAGATCACGACACTTTCATTCCAGGGTGCCGGTTGTTTGCCCCCTGCCCTCTCTATATCGCGTCCGTACCGTTCCTCGCGTTCCCAACGATCCTCTGCCATGACGTTCTCCTTCTCGAACGTCTCCAAATCGCCAAAACAGAATCGTGTTCCCGATATCGTTCAGTCGCCGGCTCGTGCACCAATAGCGCTGAAACAGGGGGCGCGCATATGCGCAGCGCGGTTACCGCCTTCGTCCGCCGACGTCGACATTGCTGTTATCTGCATCTCACTACGCACGTGATCCCGCAATTGGCCCAGAGACACGTGACAAGATCGAGCCTTGTTATACTCAGATCTGCACCGGCTTGATCGTGCCGACCGATATCTCACCTTTCAACAGGCCGCGTACCAGTCCTGCTTTTGCATGTTCGACTTCGATGACCGTGTATAGTTTTTCGTCCCGAAACGCGCTCGCATCCGAGGTGCTGACACCTTCGGCAGGGGCGGCGTCGACCTCCATATAGTCGAGTTCGCACGCGGACGCGACGATGCGGGCGTCCCCAGACGTGCGGGCAGCGACCACGACTTCGCCCTGGTTAAGTGCGCTCTGCCATCGAGGATCGGATTGTGCGGCGATCGGCACCAAGCGGTAGACGTTCAGTGTTTCAGCACCAGAATCGCTCGAGGCTCGGCATGCGTCGGCAATTTGAGCCTTGCTTTCCACCGATCTGCCAAATTCCGTGTGGCTTTCGCCGGTGGACTTCGCCTCGTCACCATATTGCGCATTGTTGGACATCGTCATCTCTTTCGTCGTTGAGTCAGAAACATTAATTTGCACGGAAAGTTCCCTTCCCTCGAGTGGCTGGCCTGAGGGCCTTTCGCAAATCGGCGCGGCGGCAAGCGCGGCTCCGCCGGTCGCGACAGGGATCAGAAGAGTTGAGGATGTGTCCATGGCAAACACCGTTCACGGACGCTACATTGCTTAGCGCCTTCGAGAGGCGGCAAGCGGAAGAGTCAGGCTCAGAGCTAAGACCGCGACAGAGATGATGAAGGGTAGGTTCGGCCACGATTGTCGTGGCGGCGTAGTCGAAGCGGCTGTCCGCGGGCAACAAGTGAAAAACCCGCGCCCCGGTCTCCGGTGGGAAGCTGCCGGCTGAGGAACATTTCGCAGGACCGGAAGTTTGCACGGCAGTAACAACAGAGCAGGCGTTAGTGCTTCAGCGGCACGATCGCTCCTGCAGAAATGAGCCCGAGGCGAGGCCAAGATCATGACATATGTTGCATCCCCCAGAACCCAGAAAGGTACTGCGGAGCGGCTTGCCGACTGCTACCAGTGCGTTTCGTCCACACTTTCAACTCACGACCCGACAGGTGCTTTGCGAGATTTCGACACCGATTTGATCACTGCCGCGGTACAGGCCGGATGGGATGAAGACGAGATACGCGCGGCTTTAAACGGTATTCGGTCGGGCAATGCGGTCGCGAGCGCGAATGCAGAAGGGCCTGAACTTAGCCCGGACCCCAGGCAAACGCTGTCTTCCGATCCTGCCTTCACTGAAACAGTGAAGGGACCGGCGTTTGAGGGCCGCGAGTCAGCGCAGGGCTTGCAAGAGAGCGCTGAAAGAGAAGAGCGACGGATCGAATGCCAGAAAGGAAGTCCCTTGGCCAAGGGGGAAGAACGCTTCGAGGAACGATCGAGGAGCTCGGACGGCAGAAGCGCGGGAGAGAAACAAAATCCTGGAGGATGAAAATCTTACACCTCACCTGCCAAGCGATCGCCAAGACCCGCCTGAGGATAAATTCTCAGCAATGCTTTGGTTTCGGGCTTCATGTCTAAAAGGAAGGCCGCTGACGGTCGCCGGCGAATACCGAAACTCGCGCCGTTCGAGTTCGCGCCACCACTGAGAGACTTGTTGGGACGCCCGCTGGTTGGGTTGGTTGTCCCGGCTAGCCAGACTATGTTCGACACGGGTGCGAGTTTGGAATGATATGACGGTGGACGTCCCGCTGTCCGAGATTACGTTCGCGCGCGGGCGAGGGCGCCACCCGAGACGCGTGCCGCCCTCGATCCCTGAAAAGAGCCTCCGCCAAATTGGTCGGAGGCTCAGTCAGGACGGCTGATCGCCCAAGCGACATCCGCAGCCGGCGAGACTGCGGCAGACGATCGTTAATTAGAAGATACTTATATTTCTCGTTAACAAGTCGGCACATCGGGTGACGCTCAGACAGGCTACAGCGCCCCATACTGGAGGTCGAAGGCCAAATTCGCGTTCAAGCGCGATTGAGTGGTAATCCCGTTCAATGATCCCCGAGTGCCTCTGCGCCGGAACCAAATCGCACCCCCAGGGTTCGAGAGCCGGATCAATCCGATTTACAAGCAGAGGCCACGTTCATGAACCCCCATGACTATCGTTGCGGCGGCGCTGATGAGCGCTGTAACCGCCGCTGCGTTTGCGCAAACGACGCCTTCGACGAACGGAAACACGCCGGCAGCCACCACGCCCGACTCGCAAACACCCACTGTGCCCGTGGAGGGAGCTAACAGTTTCACCGAGCGGATAGAGGCCGCCGGCTACACCGATGTCACCGCACTCAAGCTCGATGACAAGGGTGTGTGGCAAGCAAACGCGAAGAAAGGACAGTAAGTCCGTGACCGTCGCCCTCGACCCAAGACAATGTGACAGCCCAATAAGGTAAAACCCAAAGCTAGGGAGACTGAAGATGAGAACCGTGACAGGTCTTTTTGACGATTATGAAACGGCGCGAGATGCGGTGCGTGATCTCGAGGCGGCGGGCATACCGCCCGATGATATCAGCATTATCGCCAACAACAGCGGCGATTGGTATTCCGACGATACCTCCGACGCCGCCGGAGGCGCCAGCGCCGGAGCGGGTCTTGGTGCCGCGGGAGGTGGCATTGTTGGACTTCTCACTGGACTTGGACTTATGGCCATCCCTGGGGTGGGACCGGTTGTCGCGGCCGGTTGGCTGGCATCGACCGCCGCAGGCGCCGCGGCTGGCGCTGTTGCCGGCGGTGCGGCAGGTGGCATCATCGGCGGACTGACCGAAACCGGCGTGGATGAAGACGACGCGCACGTTTACGCCGAAGGCGTTCGGCGCGGCGGAACCCTGGTGACGGCGCGGGTCGAGCATGATCTCGTCGCCCAAGCCGAAACAATCTTGCAACAACGGGATCGGGTTGATCTCGCCGCTCGTCGCAGCGCTTACACTGAGGAGGGATGGTCGCATTTTGACGAGGACGCCGATCCTTACACCGTGGATCAGGTCGAACGCGAGCGCGAGCGGTATCGCAGCATGATGCCCTAACCGACTTTCGCGGCGAGCCGAGAGGGCCGCGGAGGCCACTCCGGCCGCAGCCGCCTTTTCCATGCCATGCCGCCCGAGCCGACCTGTCAGATATCGTTCCAGATGTCCCGCGTCGCTTGCTTCTTGGTGGGCCGGCGCGGCTTCTAATGAACCGCCACTTGGCGAGGACTTTCTTTGGCGTCCGGTCTCAGCTTCTCTGGAAGTACATCTCGCGCAGACTTCCGGATAACGTCGATCGCCGCCTCCGTCGCGTGGCTGACAGCATTACCGGTAATCCCCAGTGCCCGTTTGCTACTGCGGGCGCCCTTGCCGGCCGCATCGGCTATGTCGCCTCGTTCCTCGACAAGCACTGCGGCCGCTGCGGCCACGGCGGCCGTCAGGGCTTTGGCAGCACACTCCTACCGATATCGCTTGCCAGAAGCCCTTTTACGACTCCCGTCTTCCGGATAGGTTTTGGGACTTCGTAGCCAGCAAGCTTCTTCGGGATCTTGCTCTTCTAGGCCATGACACCCTCCACGATGTGACCGCTGACAACCGGCAAATTGTAGTTTGGTTCCGCGAGAACACCGCTTCGGAACCGATGGCGCCGTCATCAGTTTGTCTTGCGCACTCGACAGGAGATACAAGCATGGCCAAAGACGACGATTTAAAAGCGGGCTTCACCGGCACACCCGATGAACCTCTCGCCGGCGTCCGTAAGGCTGCCCAAACAGCCACTGAAGCAGTGAGGCGAGAGACAAGCGCGGTAGCGACCGCAGCAGCAGAACATCCTCACACCGCCACCACTCTGGGAGTGCTTATTGGCGCCCTCGCCTTCACCATCGGCTATGTTTTGGGAAGGTCATCGGTCGATAGCGGGCGGGGCTACTGGCGATAAAAGAGGACCCGACCGGCGTGCGGCTTTGAACGATTTCACGGATGAAAACCCGTATCCTGGCGCGCAGGACCGCAGCCCAAGGACCCGGAGCTGCGGTTTTGTTTGTCGGGATTTCGTGCGAACGACGGCTGAGCCAGCGGTCGAGCGAACGACTTGCAATGGAGACGACCGCGTGTTGCACCGTCGTCAGGGCGCCAGGCACTCTTCACAGATGCCACAGCCATCTGCATCCATGCTCGTGGCCGGGCGCTTCTTTCGACAACAGAGGCAGGTGACAATATCCGGCGCGCTCCAGTTGTAATGCTTGGGTGGTGTGATTTGAATTGTGGTGTCGGGAGCTACTTGTTTACCCAGTTGTTCCATCTGGAGGCTCCATGTCGAAGACGCCATTTTCGCTAGCGGGGGGTGCATGAACGGCAGCCTACCTTTCCAACCCGGGTTCTAGATGGGCGCCAGGAGAACGGCGCCCAGTTCGTCGAGATCACCTATGCGGCATTTGATGCTTCGATTTGCGTCGGAGCTTGTGACTGTTCAAACACCGCAGCACTTTCGATCGCGATTTTGCGTGGCTTCATCTCCTCCGGGATTTCCCGCACGAGATCGATCTCCAGGAGACCGTTGTTCAGGTCAGCGCCGATCACCCGCACGTGGTCGGCAAGCTCGAACCGGTGCTCAAACGGTCGCCCGGCGATCCCGCGGTGCAGATAGGCTTCTGACGAGGATTCCTGCTTCTTGCCGACGACCGTCAGAAGGTTGGTTTGAAACGTGATGTCGAGATCGTCTCGCGTAAAACCGGCGACCGCAATCGAGATCCGATAGCTATCGTCACCCGTCTTGACGATGTCGTAGGGCGGCCAATCGCTCATCGAACGGGCCCGCTGGGCGTTTTCGAGCAGACTGAAGAGCCGGTCGAACCCGACGGTCGATCGGAAAAGCGGTGCGTAGTCGTAAGTTGTTGCCATAACCATATCCTCCTTGAGCAACATGGATATTGGAAGCGCCGAAAGACGACACTTCCAGCAAGTCCAGCCCTGATTCTAGCGGCTGGCGACAAGCGATTTGGTTTAGCAAAAGTTCAGTTTCAAGGGCTCTGAAAGAAAAAATGAGGGCGGCATAAGCGTCGCTCAAGACAGGCCGCTCAGCGGATGCACGCTGCTCCAGACAAGTGGCAGGGGGCGTCAGATCGGTCAAGGGGCTTGGCACGGAACATTCATTGAGAGCGCTTGAACTCAAGGGGCTGCGAAATTAAATTTTTGACGGGCGCATCACGCGCCTTCCTTGTTGAAAACCCGCGAATTCAGTGAGGTAGAAATGCACACGAAGATGTTTGACCGGCCAGTTTACCTGCGTGAAAGGAAGGATCTGGTCCTCGAAATTACCAATCTCGACGACGCGATCGATTTCCTTGAGGAGTGGTCCAAAGGAGATCGCGACATCATCCACGACGCGACCCTGAAGACGTGCTATCTGGCCCATGACGGGCACAAGCCCGTTCGGGTGGCGCGAGACGCATTCCGCTCCTTCGCGAAGAAGAAGGGCATACTCGCGAAAGCTCCCGCGGTTCTGCCGTGGATGGTCAAGACCAAGTCCGGTGGCGGTAGGATTTCACCCTAAACTGACCATCAACAGTGAGAGGCTGCGCTTGCGGCCTCTCTGCCCCTCGTTCCCGACATTCTGCGACTTCGGACGCATGAAACGAGAACATCTCGCGATGTGCGCCGAACATGACCGCTCGAGACCAAGAAGCCGCCGCGCGCAAATAGCGCAAGCTTGGCGTAATGAGCGCGCAGAAGCGCACGGTCTGGAGCCGGATAGTTGAACTGACCCCAAAAAGTTGGATGCCACTTTTTGAGTTGATATGAAGGATTCGGAGAAGCAGAAGTTGGCGGCCGTGGAGGCCTACATCGAGGGCTGCCAAGGGCTGATCGATCCGAAGACGGCGCGGTTCGATCTACCTGAAGGCGATCTGGGGGTCCGTGCGTATATTTTGAACGCAACGCCTTTGCAGTGCCTACTGGCCTGCATCGACAATGACCGGTGTGTTGCGTTCACCTACATCAAGAAAAAGAGGGAATGCTGAAGGGCGCTGTCGGCACACCTCTTTTCAAATCCGGCATGATTTCCGGTATGAAAACTTTCCAAACCTTCGCGCCAGCGAAGATTGTCGGCCTCGACTGACGCGGCCGCGTTTCGCCCGACTTGAAAGGATACGAGTCGTCGTCCTGCGAAGGGTCGACTTTCCCCTCACCGAAAGTCCCGCGTCTTCACCTTGATCGCATCGAGATGCAGATAGGGATCCACGATGTCGCGAGGCCGCGGCCCTTTCGGCAGCCCGCGCGGATCGGGCGTCGGCGCCCCATGATGAAACTCGTCACCTCGCCCATGCGGAAGCGGAAAGCCGGCATCCCGATCGCCGACGCTGGCAAGCTCTGCGGATAGATCGGTCAGCCGATGGGCGACGAGATGCACCACCTCGCCTTCCCGCTGGATACGGCCATAGACGCCGAGCATGCCTGCACCAAGCACCACGCGGCGATACTTCTCGAAGGTCTTTGCCCAGATGACGAGGTTGGCAATGCCGGTCTCATCCTCGATGGTGATGAACATCACACCCTTGGCCGAGCCCGGCCGCTGGCGGACGAGCACCAAGCCCGCGGCTTCCAACCATTTTCCGTCGCGCGTCAGCATCGCGTCGCGGCAGGTGACGTTGCGACGTTTCGAAAGATCAGCGCGCAGGAACGAGAGCGGATGGTTGCGCAGCGTCAGCCCGACATGCCCATAGTCCTCCACCACCTCCGCACCCGAAGTCATGGGCCTCAGCGCCACAAAGGGTTCATCGAGTTCGGCGACAGTCCGGCTTTCACGGGCCGAAGCGGCGGCAAAGAGCGGCAGCGGCTCGTCACGCAATGCCTTGATCGCCCATAGCGCCTCGCGCCGCGCAAGCCCCAGCGAAGGTTGGAAGGCGTCGGCGTCGGCAAGCTCGACGAGCGAGGCAGCCGGCACGCCTGCCCGGCGCCAGAGATCGTCGACGCTCTCGAAAGATCGTTCCTCGCGCGCGGCAACTATTGCCGCAGCATCGGTGTTCGCGAGCCCCTTGATCATGCGAAAGCCGAGACGAACGGCAAGACGGCTTTCATCGGCCGTTGCCTCGAGCGTGCAATCCCAGCGGCTGGCGTTCACACAAACCGGGCGGACTTCGACACTGTGGTCGCGCGCATCCCGCACGATCTGGGCCGGGGCGTAAAATCCCATCGGCTGAGCGTTGAGGAGAGCCGCACAGAAGACGTCCGGATGCCAGCATTTCAGCCAGGAAGAAGCATAGGCAATCAGCGCAAAGGAGGCGGCGTGGCTTTCAGGAAAGCCGTAGCTTCCGAACCCTTCGAGCTGCTTGAAGGTCTTCACGGCAAAGTCCGGTTCATAGCCGTTTGCGACCATGCCCCGGACAAGCTTCTCGCCGAACTTCGAGACACCACCTGTATGCTTGAAGGTCGCCATGGCGCGCCTGAGCTGATCGGCTTCTCCGGGCGTGAAGCCGGCGCACTCGATCGCGACCCGCATCGCCTGTTCCTGGAAGAGCGGCACGCCGAGCGTCTTGCCAAGAACCTGCTCCAGTTCCGGCTTCGGATAGACAACCGCCTCTTTTCCCTCGCGCCGACGAAGATAGGGATGCACCATGTCGCCCTGGATCGGGCCGGGCCGCACGATCGCCACCTCGATAACGAGGTCATAGAAGGTGCGCGGCTTGATCCTCGGCAGCATCGACATCTGCGCGCGGCTCTCGATCTGGAAGGTGCCGAGCGTGTCGGCACGCCTGATCATCGCGTAGGTGCGCGGGTCTTCGGCCGGGATGCTCGCGAGATCGAGATTGATGCCCTTGTGCAGGGCGAGAAGATCAAAGCCGCGCTTCATGCAGGAGAGCATGCCGAGCGCCAGGCAATCGACCTTCATGAACTTGAGGATATCGATATCGTCCTTGTCCCATTCGATGACCTGACGGTCGGCCATGGCGGCCGGCTCGATCGGGACGAGTTCGTCGAGGCGGTCATGGGTCAAAACGAAGCCGCCCGGATGCTGCGACAGGTGGCGAGGTGCTCCCATCAGCTGCCGTGCCAGGTCCAGCGTCAGGCGCAATCGCCGGTCAGAAAGATTGAGATTGAGCTCCTCGGCATGTTTCTCGCCGACGTCCTCGCCCCAGCCCCAGACCTGTGACGACAGCATCTTCGTCATGTCCTCAGGCAGCCCAAGCGCCTTGCCGACATCCCGAATGGCGCCCTTCGACCGGTAGCGGATAACCGTCGAGCAAAGGGCCGCGTGATCGCGGCCATAGGTCTCGAACACCCATTGCATCACGATCTCGCGGCGCTCGTGCTCGAAGTCGACGTCGATGTCAGGCGGCTCGCGCCGCTCCTCGGAAACAAAGCGCTCGAAGAGAAGGTCGTTTATGTCAGGGTCGATCGAAGTAATGCCAAGCACATAGCAGACGGACGAATTGGCAGCCGATCCCCTGCCCTGGCAGAGAATGTCTCTTGAACGGGCAAAACGTACGATCGCGTTCACCGTCAGGAAGTAGGGCGCATATTGAAGCTTCTCGATTAGTCGAAGTTCGTGCTCGAGGTTCTTTCGGACCTTGGCCGGCAACCCTTCGGGATAGCGCCAGGCAGCGCCCTCCCAGGTGAGTTGCGCCAGCGTCTGTTGCGCCGTCAGCTCCGGGTTGGATCGCTCCTCCGGATATTGATAGGCGAGCTCGTCGAGCGAAAAGCGGCACCGCTCCATGATCTCGATGGTGCGGCCCAGGGCTTCGGGGTAGCGCGCAAAGAGGCGCGCCATTTCTTCGGGCGGCTTCAGGTAGCGGTCGGCGTGCCGCTCGCGGCGGAAACCGGCCTCGTCGATTGTGATGTTGTGTCGAATGCAGGTGACGACATCCTGCAGGATGCGGCGCTCGGGCACATGAAACAGCACATCATTGGTGACGACCGTCGGCACCCCGATCGAAATCGCCATGTTGGAAAGCTGGTGAAGCCGCAACTGGTCGTTCGGCCGGCGGCGCAGCGTCAGCGCCAAGTAAGAACGATCGCCAAACGCTTCCTTCAGACGCCGTAGGCGCAACGCGCAGTCCTCATCAGCAGCATCGGGAATGAGGACGGCGATCAGTCCTTCGCCATAGGCAACGAGATCGGACCAGTCGAGCCGGCATTTCGCCTTGCCGCCGCGCTTCTTGCCGAGCGACAGCAGCCGGCAAAGTCGCGCATAGGCCGGCCGGTCTGTCGGATAGACGAGCACCGAGAGGTCGCCTTCAAGATCGAGGCGGCAGCCGACGACCAGCCGAACGCCAGCATCCTTGGCCGCCTGATGGGCGCGCACGATGCCGGCAAGACTGTTGCGGTCGGCCACCGCCAGCGCCTCGATGCCGAGCGCTGCTGCGCATTGAAACAGCTCTTCACAGGAGGAAGCACCGCGCAGGAATGAGAAATGGGAGGTAGCCTGCAGCTCGGCATAGCGCGGCGTCGTCATCCGAAGATCCCGTGCAGGAACCATTGGTGGCTGCCGGTCTCGCTGTGTTCGCCGTCGCCTGCGCGATATATCCAGTAGCGCTCGCCGGCGTCGTCCTCGACCTGGAAATAGTCGCGCACGGCGACGAGCTCGGCGTCACGTTTCCACCACTCGCCGAAGACGCGCTCCGGCCCATCGGCGCGTCTCACCCGCCGGCGCACGCCGCGCCAGGTGAAGCTGACCGGCGGATGATCGGGAAGCAGCGCCATCGTCTCGATCGGTTCGGGATGGACAAGCAGGCGCACCGGCCTTGGCCAATGGCCGGGCCAGGTCTGGCCTTCGTCCGGCGCCATCGGCGCGATGCGGTTGATGGAGCGCTCGGGCACGTCGCTTGCAACCGGTGCAAAGCGATAGAGCCGACGTGCGCCGATACGGTTTCCCAAGATGTCGATCAGGCCGGAAACATCGGCGTCCGGCTCATCGACCAGCGAAGAGATGATCTGGCTCGCCACAAGCGGTTCGGCGTGGGTTGCCGTCAGCGACATGATCTCGATCCCGAAGCCAGGGTCGATCGTTTCGATCCGATCGGTAATAAGCCGCGTCAAGCGCTTGGCGTCGCGAACAGGGGTCGCGGTACCTGCGCGGATCGCCTGGTAGGTGTTGTCGACGCGATGGAAGAGAAGATCGACGCGACGCGCGCCAAGACCCTTTTCTTCCAGTACCCGACAGAGCATGAGCACCAGCTTGGCTGTATAGCGCGCGATGGTCTCGGCAGCCGCAATTGGTTCACCAAAGGAGCGGCGAACCTCGATGAGATCGGGCGTGCGCACCGGGTCGATCGGTTCGACAGTCTTTCCCAGGGCCTGGTCGAGACGACGGCCAAGCTCCGGTCCAAATCGGAGAGCAAGCGGCGCCCGCGGCACGCCGGCCACCTCGCCGATCGTGTTGAAGCCAAGCACGCGAAGGCCATGAACGATTGCCGGATCGAGGCGCAGCGCTGCGATCGGTAGGTTCTGGATGATGTTCTCCTGCGCGCACGGCGCGATGACAAGCGTCGGATGAGCGAGAAACCGGGCGCCGGCATGGGCCGCCCCCCACGTATCGGCAACGGCAGCCCGTGCTTCGATGCCGGATCCGAAGAATCGGTTGACCATGCCCGAAAGCATCAGGTCTTCGCCGCCATGCAGGTGATCGGCACCGGTCGTGTCGATCACCAAGCCGTCGGGCGGGTCGGCAGCGACGATCGGCGCGTAGCGCTGCAGCGCCCAGAGCGCCAGGCGTTCGAGCGCTTCTGCATCAGCCGCCGGATCGGCGTCCATGACGACAAGATTTGTGACGAGCGCCTGGGCCTTCGTGGCAGCCATGCCCGGCCTCAGGTTAGCGGCTATCGCCGCAGCATTCGCCGAGAGCACCACGCGCCGGCGTTTTTCGCGACCGACGAGGACGAGAGGCGTTTCAGCCGGTGGCGCTGCGTCGCCGAGCTTGCGCCTCAGGCGATCCGTGGACCAGCTCGGGAGGAAGAGCGATACGACCCTTGGCATCTGGGGCCTCCACTTCGAAATCTGCACTTTCGCCGGCGCGGCAGCGGATAAGTTCGACCAGCCAACGCGCGCGGCCGACGCCTGGAACCGGCAAGGGGGCCGACGGCAGGACGGACACCCGCCAGCGCGTGACCGATGCCGTCGGCTGCCCGAAATCCGAAGCCTCGGCCTGTCGTCGCCAGCGGCGGATCGCGATACCCATCGTGCCTGAGCTTTCGGCCGCAAGCTGCAAGCGGCGTGAAGAGGTCATCGAAAGGCGGGCGAGTTCGCCGACGACGGCCCCAAGTCCGCCGTGGCGAAGCCCTTCTTCCATGCAGGCGAGAAGCGCCTTTTCGTCGCCGGCCTCCACATAGATGACGCGGCTCGGCGAAAGACCTACTTGAGCCAGCGCCGGCGCGAAGAGATCCGGCCGCGTCACGCACCAGAGCACCTTGCCCTTCGAGCGGGCGGCAATGCCCGCCGAAAAGAGGGCGGCTGCAGCGCCGTCGATTGCACCGTTGCCGCCGCCGGCGACCTCATGCAACGAACCGAGTGTGAGCCCGCCGCCCGGCAAGCGCCGATCAATCTCGACGACACCAAACGGCAGGACCTGCCGTCCACGGCCGCTCGTGCCCTCGAGGCGCTGGATGCGCTGGCGAAGTGCTGAGACGACGATATTGTCGACTGGACGGGACATTTTGGAAGGAACAACTCCTCAGGGCTATGCATTAGCGCTTCCTGTTGATATGTTCTCTATTTGTTCCTATTTGGGTTGCGAGTCAACGAAGTTCAGAAAAGAGCCTGTTGATTGCGATCCGCACGGAGACGCGGCCTCGCGCAGACGGATGCGTCGGCCGCCGGGAACGGCGACAGAGGCGCGCGGGCGCTGGTATGAAGGACGATGAGAAAAGCGGAGGATCAGAGCCCGTGTGCAATCTCTACAACATCACGACGACACGCGATGCCGTGATCGCATTCACCAAAGCCTTCCGCGACAAGGCCGGCTGGAACCAGCCATCCTATGACGTTTATCCCGGCTACCAGGCGCCGGTTGTTCGCATCGGCGACGACGGTCAACGCGAGATCACGCGTGTCACCTGGGGCATGCCCTCGCCGCCGGCTTTCGTGAAGAACTACGATCCAGGCGTCACCAACATCCGAAACGTCACCTCTCCGCACTGGAGACGCTGGCTCGGGCCAACCAGTCGCTGCGTCGTACCCTTCACCTCCTTTGCCGAGCCGGATCCGGCAAGCTTAGTTCCCGGCGGGAAAATCCCGAACTCCTGGTTTGCCGGCAACAAAGAGCGGCCGCTGATGTTCTTCGCCGGCTTCTGGACACCGTGGAAGGGTGTCAGGCGCGTGCGCTATGGTGAGCGCGAATATGAGCTTTTCGGCTTCCTCACCACATCCCCGAACGAGATCGTCGCGCCGATCCATCAAAAGGCCATGCCGGTGATCCTGACCACACCTGAAGAGGTCGACCTGTGGCTCACCGGATCCTGGGATGAGGTGAAGCACCTGCAGCGGCCGCTTCCGGGCAACATGCTTGTTGTCGTCGAGCCGCCTGCGCCATCGCCGGGCGAGGAACTATTGCTGTGAGCCAGCCGTGACAGATACTTTCAGGCAGCCGCGCAAGATCATCCATGTCGATATGGATGCCTTCTACGCCTCGGTGGAGCAGCGGGACAATCCCGAGCTTCGCGGGCTTCCGATCGCCGTCGGCTTTGGCGAGGCCCGCGGAGTGGTGGCAGCCGCGAGCTATGAGGCGCGCAAGTACGGCGTCCATTCGGCCATGCCGTCCGTCACGGCCAAGCGGAAATGCCCGGATCTGGTTTTCGTGAGGCCGCGGTTCGATGCTTACCGCGCAGTCTCACAGCAGATCCACGCGATCTTTGCCGAATACACACCATTGATCGAACCGCTCTCGCTCGACGAGGCCTATCTGGATGTTACCGAGAACCTCAAGGGAATGGAGGTTGCGACCGAGATCGCCGAGGAGATCCGCGCAAAGATCAGGGCAAGGACAGGCTTGACCGCTTCGGCCGGCGTTTCCTACAACAAGTTCCTTGCCAAGATGGCTTCCGACCAGAGGAAGCCGGACGGCCTCTTCGTCATCACCCCGAAGAACGGTCCGGCTTTCGTCGAGGCGCTGCCCGTCAAGAAATTCCATGGCGTCGGCCCGGCAACCGCCGAGCGCATGCACAAGCTCGGCATCGAAACGGGCGCCGATCTGAAGGCTCACGATATCGCCTTCCTGCAGCAACACTTCGGAAAATCAGGGCCTTACTTCTACTGGATCGCCCGCGGTATCGACGAGCGCCAGGTGAAGGCCGACCGGGTGCGCAAGTCCATCGGTGCGGAAGACACGTTCTTAGTGGACGTCCACGATTTTGAAACCGCGCGAGCCGGTCTCGAACCGCTGATCGAAAAGGTCTGGCGCTATTGCGAGGCGAGCGGCATTCGCGCCAAGACCGCTACGCTCAAGGTAAAGTGGGCGGATTTCACGCAGATCACGCGAAGCAAGACAACTGCAGCACCGATCGCGAGTGCCGCCGAGCTTGCCGCGGTCATGACGATGCTGTTGTCTCCGCTCTTCCCTGCTCCGAAAGGCATCCGGTTGCTGGGCGTGACCCTGTCGTCGCTTGAACCAGCCAAACTCGAAAGCGCGCCGCAGTTCTCATTAGCGCTTTGAGGAAGACGCAAAAGGCCGGCCGCGCCAGAGACCACGGGGCCTGACATGCTTGCGGACTCTCAGCGAACCATCAGCTACCGGACACCATGAGCGGTATGGGCAACGCCGTCTCAGCCTCGTCGAGGATTTCGAAGGTGTATTTGCTCGATGCATCGACCCCCACCGAGTAGCAGAGGCGATCCTGCACGTGGTTGTTCTCGTCGAAGGTCAGCACTTTCGGCTTTAAGGAAGTAAGCCGGCTTTCGTCGAGGTAGACCGAGTTGCATATGATGATCTGGTCGCCGGGCTGGCAGGTCCTTGCGGCCGCACCATTGAGGATGCAGCACCTGGATCCGCGCTCACCGAGGATGACGTAAGTGGAGATGCGCGCGCCGGAATTCTTGTTCCAGATCTCGACGAACTCCATCGGCAAGATGCCGGCCTCCTCACAGTGGTCCGGGTCAAGAGTTATCGACCCATGATAGTTGAGGTTCGCCTCGGTGACATAAATGCCATGGAGCTTCCCTGCGACCAGCTTTCTCATGCTTTTTCACGCCTCGCGGTTGATCAGGTTCCTCGCGCCTTGGCGCTGCCGACCGACGCGGAGATCTTCGCGCTCCGACAATCGCCAAGCGGAAATTGAAAAGAAAGCCCCGCCGGGGAAGGCGGGGCAAGGTTCGCACCCAGATGGCTCTCTGAACGCGGGGAAGAAAAACTCCATCGGCCGAGCCGATGCACTCAGATACGAACAAAGGTCCCCGCAAGGAAGGTCGCTTTCGGCAATTCCGGTACGGTTTTGCTAATATATCAACCTGCTCAAATGACGACCCCGGATCTCGTGACACTCGGTGCCCGCCACAAAAGCGCCGAGTATTCCTGATCGCTGCTTACCTGCATCCGGAGGCGGTTTGCGCGGCAGCGATCAGACAAGCTCCATCGTCCTTCCGTAGTCCGCCGCGGACATCTCGCGATAGCCCATGGCCGGAGGCCGGCACTAGGTTCCCTCACCGCGTTCTCGCAATCCGTACGGCGAATGTACTAGGCCTGTCCCCCGAGATGACTACTGTATCAACGTTGAAGGATGGGGCTTGTCGCTATATAATTTCATTTCTAATTTATGTTAATTTTTCAATCCGTTAACCTGCGGAAGGAGGACATTATGCGCCTTCCTGAGATACCTTGGGCGGTCCCGTTATCTGTTCGTTTGCAGTCAGGATCGAACCGCATTTTCGCATCGGTCTACGACGCGCTGGATTTTCTGGAACATGAATGGCCGATACGGCACGGACAAGGCTATGAACGAGCCATGATAACGTGCCGCTGTGCGTTGAATCGCTCCGTTCCAGCAGCGGTCGCCCGAGATGCCTTCATCGGTGCGTGTTTGGAGGCTGGCATGGCAACGTCAGCGGTTGCTGCCCACTACCATGCGCGCTCGGGACCCCACGGCAACAAGCCATTGACCTGACAAACGCCAATTTGCGCACGAAAACCGCATCGCACCGACAAGCAGGAAAGTCGGGTTCCAAGTCATCGAGACCTGGCATTGGAGTTCGTTGCACCACATAGCCGCTCTGCCCCGGTTACTCAGCTACTGGAAACCTTGTTCCCGTGGCGAGCCATCTCGGTGAAGAAAGAGGGTCTGGACGAGTGCCTCGCGAGTTTTCCTGGTTCCAAGGCGCGCTGCGCATCGTGGAACATGTCGCTGGCAGCCTCGTTCTTCTTCAGTACGAATGGGAAGAGCGATGTGGCGACGAAACGACTATGGTTCACCTGAAGAACGAGCATCCGGGATGTTTCCTGTTTGGCTCATCCTGTTCGGGCTTTGTGCTGTTCTGGTTTATTTGGCCGTGGGCGGAGCGCTCCTGGGAGATGGCGCCCCGCAAGCTGTCTTCCTGCCACCCGTTGCTGGTGACTAGTCTCCAACAACGGCGGACGGTCGGGATCGAGTAGTCCGATGGGAGGCGACACACATGTCGATAACGGTCCTGATAGCAGCCGCGTGTGTGACATTTGGCGTCGTATGTATGGCATGGGCGGCGCTTGGCCGACGCCCTCTCAGCGATCCACAGGACACAAAGCCGACACTTGAACCCAAAGGGCAGGGTTTGCGCTTTCTCGGCTTGCCCAGAAACGCGCTCGGCCTCGGCCTGATCTTGATCGGGTTGGCGTTGTTTGTTGTGTACGCCTGGACAGATTGAATTTCGGCCGAGGATCCCTTCCTGCTTGGCCATAACCGCCTCACCCAATGTTCGCGCGCATTGCTAACCTGTTTTTGGACAGGAGATCTGCATCCAATTCTTCATGGTCTGATGCGAACCCCGACGTCACGGCGAAGAATCCGGCCTTTATTCCGCCCGTTTCTTCATACTCTTTTAAGGAATACATTCCTTTTGCGGAGAGCTGACCATGGCGATCGGCGCATCCCAACGTTTGCACGACGGGGTCGCTGCCGTCGAGACGATGACGCGGTTTGCCGTAGCGGTTCTTGCCCTTGCCTCAGGCGTCTACACATACCTCGGTGTACGCAGCATCCTGGATGGCTCGCCGACTGCGGTGTTCTTTGCTGCGGTCATCTACTCGGCTTCTGTCTCGGTCGGAATCTACGCCTTTTGGTCCTATATGGCCCGCTTCTATCCGCATATCACCACCCATAGGGGCCGCGCCTCCATGCTCGGCGTCATGGCGCTTGGCGCGGCCATGATCCTGGCTATGTCTAGCTGGCTGAATGCGGCGGCGCTCGCGGGTTCTGCCGCGCTCGAGCAGCATCTTGCAGAAACCGTTGAAGACTATACGGCAGACCTTGACCAGGCCCACCAGAACGCGCTGGCCGCCCAAAGCCTTTTGCCCGACATCCAGCGCGCATCCGAACGGTTTGCTCAGCTTGCTCAATCTGAACGGCAATCGGGCGCCCTCACCGGCACAACAGGTTCAGGAAGCGTCGTGCAGCTGCTGTCTCAAATGTCAGCACAGATGAAAGATCTCGAAAGCGGGATCAACGCCTCACGCGAACAGGTGACGACCTTGTTCAATCAAGGACAAAAGCGGCTGGAGGCTATGCGCACCCTGGTCTCGGCGCCCGGTGCAATCGAGCCGCGCGCCGATCAATTCTCCTCGGAAGTCGTAGCGCTCACAGGCGTCATAGCCTCGCTCGGGCAGACGTCCATCGCACCTTCGATCCGTCGCGCGGCCGACGATCTTTCTCTCGGCTTTATTGCTCCGGTTGCTGACGGTGGTGATGCAGACCTTGTCGACCGTCAGGACAGAGTAATGGCAACCGTGCGCGCTTCAGTGGCGGCTCAGTCGAAGGTGCTTTCTGAGGCTGCCGACGAGATCCTTGCGCGCACACCGGTTAAGGAACACCGGTTCGTGCCATTGTCATCTGCAGAAGCGGTGTTGCGCTACGCCGCCGACTTCATTCCCGCCTGGGCAGGCGCCGTCTCCATCGATCTCCTGCCCGGCGTCTTGGTCTTCATTCTGGCCGTCGTCCATGGCGCAATCCGCAAACAGGAGGAAAGCATGCCGTTTGCGGAGCGCATCACGGCGGCCGAACTCTTGCAGGCTTTGGAAGTGCGGCATGCCTTGACGAATAACGGGGTAAACCTCGAACAGGCCGTTGCGGAGCCGGAACCGGAGAAAGGGCTAGAGGAACCAAACAACATCACCAGTCTCGATCCACGAACACGTCCGAAGGATCGATCGAATGAGGATCGATGAACCGATCAGGATGCGTATTCCGGTGAAGTCGGCCGCTGATTCCGAAACGAAGCCGGCCACCTATTCCGATTTCATTCCGGCCACCATTCCGATCTGAAGCCGGCCAGTTGATGCTCCCCTGGGTCGTTGTTTTGCAT
>NZ_JACVAS010000020.1:0-54450 GCF_014852025.1 Ensifer sp. ENS10 | reverse complement strand
GCCGCCGTCAAAACCTCGAATGTTCGTGGCTGATTCACACTGTCGCTCATAGGATTCTCCGCATAACTCATGCACAAAATCCCCGATCAGCGCGCCAAATGATACGTGGGGGTCCCTACGCGCTTACGTTCATTGGCCAGTCGAATTGCTTAAAGGTCATGCTTTCAAACGGCGAAATCCGGTTCGAAGATCTGCCCACAGGGCTGCGTGCTGCAACCGAAGGCGATGGCGAGGCTTTACTGTATTTCCGCCCGCACGACATAGAACTCGTCGATGGCTCTCGGGGCAGCCTTGAAGGCTTCATCATCGGGAGCCGGCGGGTTGCCGGTACGCGCCATCTCGAGCTAGATCTGGGCAATACGCATGCGGCCGTCGAAATCGAGTTGCCGCCGGAGCGCGCGTCTTTTGCACACAGAAGCCGAATCGCCTTCAGGCCCACCAAGTGGAGGCTGTTCTGCAGCGAATAAGAGCGGTCGCGGCCGACCGGTAGAGCCTGGACACAGCGCCCGCGTGAGTAACGCGGGCGAGCAATGATATCCGCCCTCGGCCTGACAGATCTCTTCGAAATAAACGAAACAGCTATTTTGTTAAATGACTCACTCGCTTAGTTAACAAAGAAGAGGGAAGCGGGTGCGTTTCCTACATCAGTGGTCGATAGCGGCCTGCGGTGCCGCGAAGCGAACGAAACGTTGGTGAGCGCGCCCGCTGGCGGGACCCCTGTTTGGTACGAGGTTGGACCGCCACCGGCTTGCTATCGCGAAGCGTTCAACGAGGAGGGTTTCGAACTATCTCTCCCGTGCCTGAAGCCTGTTGCGTAGGCCGTCGATCGTGGCGCGGAGGGTATCGAGAGCGTCCGCTTCCAGCGCAACCGCATCGCCGATGCAATGCATGACATCATCGGCCTGACCCTGCAGGGCGCGGCCTTCCTCCGTCAGGTGCAGAAGCACCTCGCGTTCGTCCTGGGGGTTGCGCGTTCTCGTGATTAAGCCGGCAACGTTCAGGCGCTTGAGCAACGGCGTAAGCGTGCTGGAATCAAGGAAGAGATTGTTACCCAGCTCCTTGACGTTCTGGCCGTCGCGATTCCAGAGCGACACCATGACCAGGTATTGCGGGTACGTCAGGCCCAGCTTGTCCAGTAATGGCCGATAAAGCTGGGTGAATGCGTGGCTCGCGGAATAGAGGGAAAAGCAGAGCATTCCGGCGACGCCGCGATGGTCGTCTGGCTTCGTCATCGCGATCTCCTTTCCGCAAAAATAATTCGCCCACGATCTATTTGCAAGCAGTTGACATAGTCATTCCGGAAACATATGTGTTGCACACAAATGAATCGCACACAAATAAATTAGCAGCTTCACGCCTGAACCTAGATCCCGAGCCACGAAGGATATCGTCATGTTCAAACTCGCCGCCACCGTTGCCTTTGCCGCCGCTCTCCTGTCCGGCAGTGCAATTGCCCAGCCCGCAAAGCCCACAGTCATTCTCGTCCACGGCGCTTTCGCCGACTCGTCGAGCTGGAATGGTGTGACGAAGATCCTTCAGAAGGACGGTTACACGGTCGTTGCCGCGGCCAATCCCCTGCGCAGTGTCGCCGGTGATGCGGCCTATGTTTCAGACATCATCTCGAGCATCAAAGGATCCGTCGTCCTGGTCGGGCATTCTTACGGAGGCCAGGTGATCTCGACCGCTGCCAACGGCAAGGACAATGTCAAGTCGCTGGTCTATGTGGCAGCGTTCGCTCCGGAAGCAGGGGAAGCAGCTGCCGATCTCGCCGGTAAGTTCCCGGGCGGAACACTTGGCCAAGCGCTCGCCGCTCCGGTCAAGCTGGTAGATGGCGGCGTCGATCTTTCCATCGACCAGGCGAAGTTTCACGACCAGTTCGCCCACGACGTTTCAATTGAGGATGCGGCATTGATGGCCGCCGGCCAGCGCCCGATCACCGAAGCTGCCTTGACGGAAAAGTCCGGTTCGCCGGCCTGGAAAACGCTGCCCTCCTACTTCATCTATGGGGACGGCGACAAGAACATCCCAGCGAAGGCACTCGGCTTCATGGCCGAACGGGCAGGCTCAAAGCACACTGTCGTGATCAAGGGTGCATCCCATGTTGTGATGGTGTCGCAGCCCCAAGCCGTCGCGGACCTAATCGAAGAGGCTGCACAGTAATCTTTGTAAATTGCTGGTGATCAAAGGCCGTCACCCGGAAGGGTGGCGGCTTTGGCGTAAGAGCAGGGACTGCGGCTACGCCTGTTTCAGGGCGTCAACCTTGCTCGCGTTGTCAGCATGCTTCCCGGCTTCATGCATTTTCATTTCGCCCGACGGCTGAGGTGCGGTCCCTGCCTTCAAGCAAGGGCCTAAGCGGGTTCTGGCGCCGCAATCTGGACCGTACTATCCGCTTGCAACACCGAGTGGAGCACATATGTGCTTTTGTAAGGCACGAGCGGTCTATATCCATGACCTTCTATAATTTGCTAATGGGTCTCGGTCTTGTTGGTATGATCGGAATTATGGAGACGGGCTTTTGGCGTGTCACCCGTGTGAAGCCAGCAGGACAATCCCCAAAGCGACGGTGCCCCGCCGACGTGAGGGATATGCGCACTGCCACTGCGAAGACACTGGCGAGGTTGAGGAGGACTGATGGCAAAGCCTCGAAGAAAGCAGGAGAGTCATGGTCGCAGACTATATTGACGAATTCATCATGTTTTGCGCCGGCCTGTGGATGACGTCCGTGGGCTTTGGGTATGTGACTTTGTCGAGAAACCCGGCAAACCAACTGCCGCTGGCCCGCCACTTCAAGTGGATGGGCCCCTTGCTGCTCGTTATCGCAATCGTTCTGGCCTTCGCCTCATAAACCTGCCATCGAAGAAGGGCAGGGGGTGCGGTAAGATGGAAGGGCTCATTTCTTTGGTAGGGACTGTCGTGATCCTTCGATTCCCTACCACAATCGGGACTTTGGTCGGCGACGCCTTGACCCGGTTGCAGTTCATTGACGGCCGTCATCGCCCGGCGCGGCTCGATGGAAGCCTCCAATTGATCTCCGTGGCAAGCCCCGTTCATCGGATGCTATAGTCGGCTGAGCAACTCCGACTTCGTGGCCTCGAATTCCTGATCCGTGAGAATGCCTTTCGCGTGAAGTGCCGCGAGGCGTTCGATCCTGTCGAAGATGTCCGCATCCGACCGAACCGCCTCCGGCGCTGGATGTGCCCTGTTGTGGCGAGGCGGATTCCGACGCGGACGATGCGAATAACGACGGCGCAGCCTTGGCGGCGGATGCTTCGGTCGCCGGCGTGTCTGCCGGTTCCTTGCCGCCCTGCCGTATCACCGGCCTGAGCCTGTTTTGGTCTGCCATCGATGATGCAGCGACCGCCAAATCTCCTATGATCCGGAACTATCGCGCTCGCCAGCTATTGTTGCGCGAAAGGAGCGCACCGATGACAGACATCCGAAACGCCACATTCTACGTGTTGGAACAGGACGATCCCTCTGCGCCCAGTGATGCAATACCTGTCAGTTTTGAAGACGCCTTCAAGGAAGCTGAAAAGCTCACGGCGAGCGGCCGCGCGGTTCACATCCTTTACACCGAGGATGCAACCCAGATTCAGCTCACCCGCTTTGCCGCGGCTGGCATCAGAACGAGCCTTGCTCCGCAAGGGTAGGGTGGATTGGCCGCGCAGGGCGCGAACCTCGGATCACAATAACCACGGAATAATAACGGCGAGGTTCGTGTCTAAGTTACAAGCGGCGAAAAATGCATTCCGTTCGGAGGACATCCGATGAATACCGGGATCCCGCGACTTCGATCATCGTCTCAATCATAGGTGTCCTCGCCACCGGTTGTGTCGCCATTTTGGATCAGTCGCAACGACAACGATCCACCTACCGACTGCGATTGGCGTATCAGGAAGGAGACCGGCGGCAGGTCAGATCACGACGATGTGTTCTCGCCCGGCGGAACGTCACTCTCGCTCGATGGTTGGCCCGACATTCCACGCGTCGAAGAGGAAATAACGATGTTGAAGACACTACTGACGGCGACTGTGCTACTCGCGCTTGCTGGGCCTTCTGCCTTTGCCTTGTCCGATATCGTGTGTGATCAAGCCAACATGTCGAAGCTCGAAACTGACGTCAAGGCTATGACAGACGAGATGAAGAAGGACTACGCCAATAAGGAATTGGCGATGGCGAAGGAAGCACTTGCCTCAAACGACAACGACAAATGCAAGACGCATATGTCGAACGCGATGAAGGGAAATGACCCTATGTGACGGGTTCAGGCAGCCCTAACGAATGGCCCCGCAGGCAACCCCGGGGCCTTTGCGCCGTAGCTCCGGTGTTGAAAACCGCATGCTTGCTGGTAGCAAATAAGTCCAGAGGAATCACAACGGAGCTGGCTTCCTATCTCGACTGCGCGTCACTTTCTCACTGCTCGGCCGTCAGGGAGGCCGCCGCTTGTCTAGCGCGGGGTGTCCTTCCGTTTGAGGAGGCCAGCGCGGATCACGTCCGACTTTGACGCTGGGGTGGGGAGGGGAGGTGCCGACTTTGGATTGCGTGATCCATCGCGCGCCTTGAAACCCTCGTACTTCTGTTGTGCATCCAACCTGTCGGCGTCCGATACAGGACCGACCGGTGTACCATTGATGTCATGGCGGACGGATCCGGGTCGCGCGACCGCGATCTGATAGCTCCGCGAATGCACATAAGTTGCCATCGTCTTGCGCAGAGCCGTGACGCTGAATTCCGGTTTCAGGAGAGGGCGGATTTCATCCCAGAGCCCGAGTGCAAAGGGTCGGATCGGGTCGCCAATCTTGGCTGGAAGAACTGCGATCGGCCGGGTGAGAAGAGCATTGATTGCCACGGTCTTGGCGACCTCTCGTTCACGGGCGAGAACCGGGTCGGAGTTCTCTCGCGGAGATTTCGTCTTCGGTGACTTCTGACGCATCGCAGTCCGTGCCAATCCAGGAATATCGTCATTCCAGGATATGCCATTCGGTACCACGAACCAATGACATCAGCTCGGTTCCGGGGCATCAATAGCGTGAACGCCGGCATGCAAGCACTGCGAGCGTCCTATGTCGTGCGCGAGAACATACCGTCGACTCCTTATCTTCGAAGTAGCGGATTTTGGAGACGAGGGAGGGCGATTGACATTGCCGCAGAAGGATCATCTGGGAGTTCGAAAGCCGCATAATCGTTGGCACTGATGAGGTCGTGTGCCGCGATATGTTCCGCACTCGACGTAGCGCCTTTGCTTCAGGAGCGGATGGTGTAGTTGACATCCGTTTGCCGACCGTGCGGGCGATGAGCTCCGCTATCAACTGCAGCTCCTGGCTGAATGCCGTCGAAGGGTTCTTCGCGAAGCTGACGCGGAGACGCCTGCAACATGGCGTGTTCCATTCCCTCGTCGATCTGCAGGCCGCCATCAACCGCTTCATCCAGGAGCACAACGCCACCGAGGCCAGGCCCTCTCGATGGACCGTCGACCCCGACCGGATTATCGCCGCGCGAAACCGTGGATTTCAGGCTTTGGCGTCAGGAGGTTAGGTCGGCCGAAGGCTGACAGAAACTGTCAGATGACGGCAAAGAGCCCTCTTTGCGCTTTCTGCTCTGACCTCCGATAGCCTCGCAGCGCCCATAGGCTCGCCGCTCGCGGCCGCTGGGCGCTTCCGGGTAAGGGGGCAAAGCCTCTGAGGCGGAGCGGCCGCCTGAGGCGATGCGCTTCCCCACGGCGATCCTCGCGATCAGACGGACGGTGGGCTGGATCAGCCAGTGGAAACAGATGATCACGGACCCGACGCCGAAGATCGGCCGGCCCCGGCAGCTCTACAGCGGACCGACGCGGCGGATTACGTCGGGACCAGCGCGCGCTGATCGTTAGAAGCTTGCGCCGCTGATATCGCCGCCAAGAGCGTAGCGGCCACCGATCACAAACTGCTCGGCACTCATGGCGATGTGTTTGGCCGCCGCGCGAACGTCGCGTTCGCGCCTCTCGAAGGGCTGGGACTCGGCAAGGGCCCGGGCTCCGATCAGATCGTTCACCCGCAGTACGACGCTCACTGCGACTTCAGCGGCGTGAGAACAGGCAAGCCGGTAGTTGATCCGGGCCGCAACCAGGTCAGAGCCCTCGCTTTCGACGGACGCGCACAAGGCCGACATGGCTGACCGCATGTAGGCGCCAGCCGCCCTGCACTGCGAAAGGCAGCGCCCGATCTCTGCGTGAGCCAGTTCGCGTTCTGCGACGGGGACGGTCATGCCCTGACGACGGTGGCCGGAGCTTAACGAGATGAGCGCGTCGATTGCGCCTTTCGCGATCCCAAGCGGCACTGTGGCAACAGTCCAGACAAAGGCGGAAATGCCCGGAAGGCGATAGACGACACCGGCGTGGGTAGGATTTGGCTGAAAGTCGCAAACGAATTCGGCTGGCAGGAACGCGTTGTCTGCCTCGAAGTCCCAGCTTCCGGTGCCTCTCATCCCTGACACATGCCAGTTGTCGATCAGATTGACGGCCTCACGGGGCAAGAACGCTAGAACGATCCGCCCACTGCCTTCGTTCACTTCACAAAGCGGGGCAAAGGTCGTGGCGTGTGGCGCGCCGCTGGCAAAAGGCCACCGGCCAGTGATTCGGTATCCACCCTTAGCAGGGACCGCCTTGCCAATCGCGCCTGTGCTTGAGGCGACGAAGGCCGACGGTTTCCCGAACACCTTCTGTGCGGCGTCCAACGGCAGATAGCCGCCAGCGCGCGAAATGCCGCCTCCGTTTCCGACGAGCCAGCCGATTGTTCCATCAACTGTTGCGGCATGCTCGACCACGGTCATGAAGTCGAGGGGCGAAAGCCCGCATCCGCCCAGCTGAGCTGGCAGCAGGAGGCGGAAGAACCCCGCTTCGCTCAAGGCACCAAACACCTCGTCCGACAGCCTTCGATCCGCGTCAAAGCGCCCGGATTGCTCTGCCAGCAAAGGGCGGATCTGTTCAAACCTTTCGATCATGGTTGCAGCGGTCGATGCCGATTGTCCGTCCAGCATGATGATCTCCTTCCAGAATGCCGGAATGATCGGACTCGATGAGATGCGCGGCAACAGCAAAGAATTCGAGGCAAGGTGAGTACAATTCATCTAGAATTCGACGCATGCACCGCCTTCCGCCTCTTCGAGAGCTTCAGGCCTTCGAATCCGCGGCCCGCCTTCTGAGCTTCAGGAAGGCGGCCGAGGAACTGTCCGTCACACCCACAGCCGTCAGCCACCAGATACGGCTACTCGAACGCTATTGCGGCCAGCCCCTTTTTCAGCGCCAGCCGAGGCCGTTGCAGCTCACCACTGCGGGCGCACAGCTTCTGCCGGTTGTCCGGGACGCTTTTCTGTCGATCTCGGACGAGCTTGCGCGCCTTACCCCTGGCAGCCCGATCGGCCATCTTCGGGTGACGACAACCAGTGCCTTCGCCGCGCGCTGGCTGCTGCCGCGCCTGGAAAGCTGGCGAGCGGAAGCGCCGGGATCGACACTCGACCTTGTGGGAACGGATACGGTACTGAACCTTCGCACGGGCGAAGTTGACGTTGCGATCCGTTATGCGCGGCGATCCCCGACAGACGGAGTCGCGGTGGAGCTACTTCGCGATACCTTCCACGTCGTTGCGGCGCCGTCGATTCTTCAGGGAGGCGTCCGCATGATCGAGCCTCAGGCGATCCTCGATCTGCCACGTGTCGAGGTCGGCTGGCCCCTGACCGACGTAGGTGCGCCCACTTGGCGTCACTGGGAGACTGCGGCCCGAGCGGCAGGCTACCGAATCAGCGGCACCGTCCGGCCACCGCAACTGAAAATCCACGAAGAGCACCACGGGATCGAAGCGATCGTAGCCGGACAGGGTCTTGGGCTGTGTAGTGACGTGCTCGTTGCACGGGAGCTTCGCGATGGCCGTCTTCTGCGAGTCAGCGATATCGTTCTGCCCGGCTACGGCTTCTACTTTGTCTATCGGGCCGAGCACCCGAGGCGCGGGGCCTTGGAAGCCCTGCTTCGCTGGATGCAGCGGCAAGCCTCCGCGTGAAGCCGATTGTCAAACATGCGCGTGCGCCGGCTCCCACGCACAGAAGATGATCTCAATCGATACTTCGCGCCGACCCCGAATGGAGGAATGCCGCAGCTGTCCTGCAGCAAGTCGGTTCCCAGTGAATGATCGGTGTAGGTCTGAACGGCGTATCGTTCTACGGCAGGTTCGTCCGCAAAGCTGCCCTACGCAAACCGCCCCGCGTGAGCCGCTCTGAGGGTTCGAAGTGTCTGAGTCTGACCACTAGGACAGCATCTCAAGACCATATTTCCGAACGATCGAGAGCAGCTTCATTGCGGTCCGCTCGGCCGCTTCGCGCCGGTTTCCCATTTTTGTACGGTCGACTCGTTGGTATTGAGGTAGCGCGCGAAGACTGGCTGGCTAACGTGATTTTACTCGCGCAGCGCCTTGATCTCGCCTGGGGTCAGCTCTTGCCGGACGGACAGGCAGGCCTCATCGAAGGTCCGCATCGTCTCCTTGTCGATGCTGCCTGCAGCATACATACCTTCGACGGCGGTGTGGATCGCTTCGAAGGCATCGCTCTTGAACATGCGCTTAGTCACCATTGTAAATCTCCAATAGGGCGCAGGCCCCGATTTCGGTATCGAGCTCTCCGCGACAGGTTGGTAGCTGGAGGAGAGACTTTTGGCACCTGTCGCGGAGACCTCGATGTCCAAATACGATCTCATCGCTTGCTTGGCGTCCAGCTAGTCAATCTCGGTAGATCCAATCGGTGATTTCAGCGACCTGCTCGAACACGCCGTCGACGCCGCCGGCCCCGCTGATCCCGGTTCGGATGATCACTTGGGCTCGCCTATGAGGCGCGTGACCCATTAGCCTTGCTGGCGGCCTTCACAGGGAAAGGTGTCTTTGACATTGGCTTGCTCAAGCGGCTGACGCGGGCCGTTCTCTCGGAGATCGCTGAGAGGCTCTATCAGGCGCGGGGCCGTGTCACGGATTTCGGTCTGGTGAATGGTGCGCGATCGCCGCAGCACTTCGTCAGCCTTGGCGGTAAGCACGAGCGTCTGGCGGCGCGTGTCATTCGGATCGGTTCATGCCGAACATAGCCTGCTTCCAGCGCCTGCGGAAGGGAACAAAGCTGCATTCCCATCGGTTGATGGTTCGACTGCACAGTGGAAACGAAGGCGTTGGATTGGACCGTTCACATGGAGGCGCCACCACTTGAAAGAAAGCTTGCAGCGATCCTTGCGGCCGATATCGAAGGTTATTCTCGCTTGATGAATGCCGACGAAGAGCAGACGCTTGCGACTTTGACGTCGCACCGCACTATTGTCGACGGTCTTATCGAAAGCGCCCATGGTCAGATTTTCGGGACCGCCGGCGACAGCGTGTTGGCGGAATTTCCATCGATCCTCCATGCCTTCAACTGCGCAGTCGCCATTCAGCAGGTGATGTGGCGTGCCAATCAGGCGCTTGCCGACGACCGGAAGATGAACTTCCGCATCGGGATCAATATCGGCGACGTTCTGGTGAAAGACGGCGATATCTTCGGGGATGGCGTCAATATCGCCGCCCGGCTCGAAGGCCTCGCTGATGCCGGCGGTATCTGCGTGACAAGAGGGGTACGAGATCATCTGCGCGATCGCGTGGATACCACCTTCGAGGATTTGGGTGAGCACCAAGTCAAGAACATTGCGCGCCCACTCCGGGTCTTCCGGGTCCTGTTCGACCCGCAGGCCGAACCAAGCCTGAATGCGGAGCTATCGTCCGTCGACACCGCCGAGCGATCCTCGTCTGTCGAAGAGCCCTTCTCAGTAGATGACAAAAGCGACGAGGTGCGTCTAGTCGAGGTGGCCTTTTGGGAGGCGGTACAGGAGAGCGACGACCCGGCCGAGTATCTCCTTTACCTGAAGCGGTTCCCGACGGGTCAGTTCGCCGAACTGGCAGCCGCACGCGTTGCGCAAGGAGGGGCTGGCGACGCCGACCCTGGTATCGAGGTTTCATTCTGGGAAACAGTTCGAGACACCGGTAACGTCGAGATGATTGAAGCGTATTTGTCAAAGTTTCCGCAGGGCCAGTTCGTCGATCTCGCGAATATATTGCTGGCGGACATTCGAGCGAAATCAAACGCCTAACGATCTCGCAACGACTTCGTGAACGCCAAATCGGGACAATTCAGGCGCTTGCGCAGTCGAAGTCCCGAAAGCGACGGGAGGGCCAGGTGTTTGAGGACTTCTCCTCTGAGATGGTTTCTCAAGTGGCTCTGCTCCTACTCATTGGCATTGCTTTCGGCCTCCTTTCGATACGTATGCCGTATCGCTAGGGCGATCCGGCGCCAATGCATTGCAATAAGCAAGCTGAGAATGGCGGCCGCGCGCGGTCGGGAGGCGCAGGAAGTCATACCGCAGATTACGGGTCACAGTGTACGTTTGGCTTGCTAATCCAATGTGCCGGAAAGAAAGGCCCCTCTTGTAGGCGGGGCGAATAGCGCAGCCCGATGGTTCACTGGGCGCGGGCAGGGATCGCAATCCAACATAAATTGCTCATGTACGCTAACCGCCAAGCTCGAGAGAGGGACGGTCTGCTTCCCCGATTCCGGTACGCTGCCGCAAAAAAAATGGGTTTGCCAGCGGAGCAGCGCGGACCGCCCCTGGCCGCATTCGCGGCCGGTACCTGGTACGCTTTCCCGCTGCTGGCGACGGCTTCACGCTAAAGCAGGGATGACCTCGCTAGGTGTGATGTTGACTCTGCTCGCTGCTCATTGGAAAAGATCATCAGTTCGAGAGGGAAAACACTCATGGCAGACGAGAGCAATACCGAGACCACAGAGACGGCGCCACCGGCGGAAGCAGCGCCGCCCAGGAAGCGCCGAGGACCGCGGCCGAAAAATGTCGTTTCAGACGCAACTGCTGAAACACCGGAGGCAGTTGCTGCCCAGCCCATGAGAGGACGCAGGAAGCGCGCAGACAGGTCGGCAGAGGCGCCGGCCGTTGCCAAAACCAGGGGAAAGAAGGTCGGCAAGGGCACCGGAAAAACCCGTGGGGCAAAGCAAACGATCGAAACGCCGGCTCCGGTCCCAGTCCTCGACGACATTGCTGATCTTCGTCAGCTTGAAGAAGAGAACGCTCGGCTCCGCAAGGCGCTGGCCGAAAAACTCCGAGCTGAGAACGCCGATCTGCGCAAGCGACTGGGTCTTGCCTGATCATCGGTGAAGGGCTGATTGGATTTAAGCGATCGGCCCTCCTCATCACATTCTCGCTGCCGTTCGTCGAGAGCTGCAGCGGAGGATTCGGTGCCATTGCTCGAGGTGGCGGCACATATGAAATCACCATGGAAATATCTGGTCCAACTGGCGTCTTTGGGGCGAACGGTCAAGGAGCCGGAAAGCCCGCGTGAAATCGCGATCGAGGAACCGCTCGGCGAAGTTGACGAACCGATAGTGGAAGCCCCGAACGAGGCTGCAGGTAATCTCGACGCCGCGACTGTCGGCGGTGAACGGGCGCCCACCACAACGGTCGACCGGTCAAGTCCCGACGATCGCGTGGCGCTTCTGGAACCCGCCGGACCAACGCGACCACCGCCGACGAAAAGGCAAAGGCGCAGCCGGAAAACGAGCGCCAGCGCTGTTGCCGTGGCCGATGCCGTCGAGTATGGAGATAGCGACTCCAGTGCTCCTCAGCCGCCGATGACACTCGCCGATGAGATGACCGCACTGGACGAGGACATCAGGCAACTTAGACGCCGGCTGGCAGAGAAGTTGCTGTTGCAGAACATGCAGCTCAAGAAAATGCTTGAGCGCTTTGACGCGTCGTAAGCTGATGGCGCGCCTTCAACGTTGGATCCCTATGAAACCGCAGCAGCGCAAGTTTATCGTCGAAGTCAAATCGGCCCGGCGGCGGACGACAACCAATCCATCTTCCATCTGGGGCGATACGGACCTGAAAGCCCTCGTGCGCCAGGCGGAGACCGAAGCGCCGCAACTGTTCGAACCGGCTCAGTGCCCCGACGAGCCTTCTCCGGGGCAAAGTGCGGAGGTTTGCCCGAACGAGAGCGCTGGGACCGGCGCCGTTGAGCGGACCTCAGATCCGGCGGCCCCGACAGAAGAGAACATTCGCACCGAGGATGTTTCCCATCCTGCTTCCATCTCGCCGATGGAAGCAAACCGCACGAAGACGATTCCACCAGAAGATAAGCCGAAGCGCCAAGGGCCAACGCGCCGTGGTCGTCCCCTTGGTAGCAGGACGACTACCGCTGCTCCCGAAGCACTTTACGACGAGCTTGCCGTGCTCGAGGTAGAGAACCGTCGGCTGAAAGGGCTGCTCGCGCATCGGCTTCAACAAGAGAACGTCCAGTTGCGAAAGATGCTTGAACGGTTCGGAACAAACTGAGCTGCAGATTGATGATCTTCGCTTGGAAGGTCATCATTTAGACTCGTACTTTTAAGCTGCGGGGTTGGCCGATCGTCCCCCTACATGGGCGTGATCATCGCCCACACAGTCGTGGCGGTGCCTTTTGCGGTGGTGAGCGCGAACGCGTCGAGCTTGCGGCCCAGAGCCTCGGAGCTTCGCCGGCCACGGTGTTCCGCCGTATCACCCTGCCACTCGCCATGCCGGGCGTACTCTCTGGCGCTGTGCTCGCCTTTGCGACGTCGTTGGACGAAGTCGTCCTCACGCTCTTCTGCGCAGGCCCGAACCAGCGGACGTTGGCGCGGCAAATGTTTTCCAGCCCGTGAAAATATCAGCCCTGCAATCGCGGCAGCGGCCTTTCTCTTCATCGCAGGGACGGTCTTGATCGGCCTCGTTGTCGTTGTGTCGCGGTCGATGATTGCGAAGCGGCTCTAATCAAGGATCGCTCATGTGTGACGATGGCCTCTCGCCAAAACGGCTCTCAAGATAGGTCACGCCGAAGGAAACGATGTCCTGCGCATCAAATAAATAGCAGAATGCGTCTCCTACTCGGCCAATCTGGTGTCGTTCGAGGGCAATGTATGCACGCGCGATCGTTTCCACCGCGTCCGGCTGTCCATCGACCGCAAAGCAATCCAGGATGCCGTTTGAGTCGAAATCCTCCGTCAATTCCCAGATCGTTTGACCGTCTGGACCTAGGAGCGGCATCTCGTAGGTCACGCGGCGTTTACCGGGAATATTGGCAATAGCCTCGGCATAGTGCAGCGCGGTCACGGAGGCGAGCGGAGCACCAAGCAACAGAACTTTTCCACCCAGGCGGACAAAACGTTCAAGAGGCGAGCCTTTTCCCAACGCCTGTCCAAGACAATGTGGCTCTGTGAGTATTTCCACTAGAGGACCGATCGCGACCATTGATGCGTCCGGGTGAGCGCTTCGTCGCGTACTGCGATTTTGGACGAGGAACTGATTGAGCATGCCGAAACCGCGATATGTTGCCGAGGTCCCAGGATCAAAGGGTGGCCAGTTACGACGCAGTTTCTCATCCATCTCAGCGCCGTTCAGTGTCCCTCATACGGTGATCGGTCCCATGAGGCATATCCCATCGCGGTGCCCGTTGGCCCGATAGCGTCGAGAAGAGCGCCGACGACAGTGGCCGCGCCTATCTCGACACCACCGATGGCTTTCAAAGAGGCATGGACCATCACCAGGTCGCCCGGTTGGATGCCCAGTCTTTGAAGGTCCGCTGCGATTTCTATCCTGGTTTTCATTGGAACTTCTCTTCGTCAGGGCGTCGGTTTGAAAGCTCAGCAGAGCACTCCATCCTGAGGATCGCATAATGTCATCGTTGGGGACCTTGGCTTTTCCGTCGAGCACAGATGTCCGCCATTTTCATTGGTGCCGCTGGCTGCTGAAGTTCAGACCATGTGCGATTCAAAGGTAAAACGTGATGGCGAAATCGTACCTTTCCAACTACTAATGTATGAGCGGGGGTGGCGGTCAGGCTCGATTGCAATCTGCGAGCGACTTATCCATGTCGGTGGCCGCCGTTTGCACTGAACATATGGAGAGCTTCCGCACCGGCGCCAACTTTCACCTCGTCGCCGATCTCGTTGTGTGCTCGCCCGGAAACTCGGAAGATCAATTCGCTGCCGTTTTTGAGCCGACCATGCAGGAGGCTCTCGGCCCCGACTAGTTCGATACCGTCGATCCGGACCGTGGCCGCGAATGGCAAACCTGGTGAATCGGCGGGTATCGGGGAAAGATCCTCGGGGCGGATGCCGAGCGTATATTCGGCATTCGGGCGCACCACATCCGGGGAGAGCGACCACCCCGCCGACATGTCCTTGCCTTGCAAGAGATTCATCGAGGGCGAGCCTATAAAAGTGGCAACGAACGTTGTCGCGGGTTTCTCGTAGAGCTCCAGCGGTGTACCGACTTGTTCAATCCGGCCGGCATTCACGACGACCAGCCTATCGGCGAGCGTCATCGCTTCCATCTGATCGTGCGTGACATACACGCTCGTCGTTCCGAGCGACCGCTGCAGCCGCTTGATCTCTATGCGCATCTGTCCGCGCAGCTTTGCGTCCAGATTGGAGAGCGGTTCGTCGAAGAGGAAGGCGGCCGGTTGCCGGACAATGGCCCGCCCCATCGCGACACGCTGGCGCTGGCCGCCCGAAAGCTGGCGCGGCTTGCGGTCCAGGTAGGGTTCGATCTCCAGCGTCCTGGCGGCGGTCGCTATTCGCCGGTCGATCTCGGCGGCCGGTGTATTGCGGTTCTTCAGCCCGTAGGCGAGGTTCTGGCGCACACTCATGTGCGGGTAGAGCGCATAGTTCTGGAAGACCATGGCAATATCGCGTTCGGCCGGTTCCACATCGTTGACCCGGCGCGTGCCGATGAGGATATCGCCGCCGGTGATGCTTTCGAGCCCGGCGATCATGCGCAGGAGCGTGGACTTGCCGCAGCCCGACGGACCGACCAGCACGACGAATTCGCCATCCGCCATGTCGAGCGAGACGCCCTTGATCGCTTCCACCGTGCCGTAGGTCTTGCGGACGTCTTTAAGGGTAATCTCAGCCATTACTTTTCTGTCTCCACAAGACCTTTGACGAACCAGCGCTGCATTAGCACCACGACGAGGATAGGGGGGATGATCGCCAGGATCGCGGTGACCATGACATAGTTCCAGGGGGTCGAGGCGTCGGTGAAGTCGATCATCCGCCTGAGCCCAATGATAATCGTATTCATCTTGGCGTCGTTGGTGACGAGCAGGGGCCAGAGGTACTGGGTCCAGCCGTAGATGAAGAGGATGACGAAGAGCGCGGCGATGTTCGTTGCAGAGAGTGGCAGCAGGATGTCCCGCATAAAGCGAAACGGCCCGGCATTGTCGATGCGCGCGGCTTCCACCAGTTCTCCCGGTATCGTCAGGAAGAATTGGCGAAAGAGGAAGGTCGCCGTCGCCGAAGCCATCAGCGGCAGCGTCAGGCCCGCATAGGTGTCGATCAGGCCTAGGTCCACGATCACCTTGTAGGTCGGCAGGATGCGCACCTCGACCGGAAGCATCAGCGTGATGAAAATCATCCAGAAGAACAGCATCTTCAGCGGAAAGCGGAAAAAGACGATCGCGAAGGCGGAGAGAAAGGAAATCACAATCTTGCCGACCGCGATTGCGATCGCCACGACCGTCGAGTTGAAAAGCAGCCGCTCGAGGCTGACGCCGACGACGCGCTCGACGCCGCCACCGACTGCTTCCTTGTAATTTTCCACGAGATGGTCGCCGATCGCGAGCGACATCGGCGGGCGCACGATCTCGATCGACGTGTGCGTCGACGCGACGAACGTGTAGTAGATCGGAAGCGCAACGATGATGATCCCGATCACGAGCACCAGGTGGCTGATCAGGGTGGAAATGGGGCGATTTTCGATCATCGGGGTCTCACGAGTAATGGACCCGCTTCTCGACGAAGCGGAACTGGAAGGCCGTCAGCGCAACGACGATGATCATCAGGATCACTGATTGGGCCGCCGAACTGCCGAGGTCGAGATTGACGAAACCGTCGTTGTAAACCTTGTAGACGAGCGTTTCGGTGGCCTTTGCCGGTCCCCCGCCGGTGACGGCATGAATGATGCCGAAGGTATCAAAGAAGGCGTAGACGGTGTTGACGACCAGCAGGAAGAACGTCGTGGGCGCAAGAAGCGGAAAGACGATAGTCCAGAACCGCTTGCTGCCGCGGGCGCCGTCGATCGCGGCGGCCTCGATCAGCGATTTCGGTATCGCTTGCAGGCCGGCGACGAAGAACAGGAAGTTGTAGCTGATCTGCTTCCAGGCCGCCGCAACGATGACCAGCCACATCGCCTGGTTGCCATTGAGGAGCGGATCCCAAACAAACCCGTTCCGGCGCAGAATGTAGGCGAACGTTCCCATCGCCGGATTGAACATGAAGAGCCAGAGCATGCCGGCAACGGCGGGGGCGACCGCATAGGGCCAGATCAGAAGCGTACGATAGATGTTGCGCCCCCGCACCACGCGGTCTGCCGACGTGGCCAGCAGGAGAGCGAGAGCCATAGACAACAGGGCCGTCGCGAGACTGAAGACCACCGTGACCTTCAGCGAATGCAGGTAGTCCGGATTGGACAGGATCGCCTGGAAGTTGGCGAGGCCGACGAAACCGGATTTCAGGCCGAACGGATCCTCGCGCAGGACCGACTGGTAGAGAGCCTGGCTTGCGGGCCAAAAGAAGAAGACGATCGTCAGGACGATCTGAGGCGCAAGCAGAAGATACGGCAGCACCTTGTTGGGAAACACGACGGACTGCATGAAACGTCCCCTCCAGGGAATACCAGTCCGCACCGCTTTGCGGTGCGGACATTTCGTTTAGAGGTTCAGTTTCCGATCGCTGCTTTGATTGCCGCGTTTGCCTTCGTTACACCTTCACTGAGCGCCGTCTTTGCATCCTTCTGGCCAGCAAGCATCGCTTCGAACTCTTCGTTGAGGATGTCTCGAACCTGCGGGAGGTTGACGAGGCGAACACCCTTCGAATTTTCGGTGGGAGCCTTGCCCATCATCTGCTTGATCGGCGTTTCCCGGCCCGGATTCTTTTCGTAGAAGCCGGACTTCTTGGTTTCTTCATAGGCTGCCAGCGTCACTGGCAGATAGCCCGAAACCTGGTGTAGCTGGGCCTGGGTTTCCGTTTTCGAGAGGAAGTGGAAGAACTCGGCCACGCCCTTGTATTCGCCGTCGCTCTTGCCGGCGAAGACCCAGAGACTTGCGCCACCGGGGATGGTGTTTTGTGGACCATGGCCTTCATAGTAGGGAAGCTGGCCGACGCCATAGTTGATCCCCGACTTCACGATGTCGCCGAGACCGCCGGATGATTCGGTCAGGATGGCGCATTCGCCCGACATGAACAGCTGCTTTGCTTCCGATGTGCGGCCGCCATAGCGGAACGTTCCATCCTTGGCGAGGTCGGCAATCGACTGGAAATGCTCGACGAAGAGCGCAGCGTCGATTTTTAGTTCGACTTCGAGGCCAGAGAGGCCGTTCTCGTTCGTGCCGTAGGGCACGTTGTTCCAGGCGGAGAAGTTCTCGGTCTGGATCCAGGTCAGCCAGGTCGATGTGAGGCCGCAATTTGCCGCCCCACTCGCCTTGATCTTCTTGGCCGCCTCGAAGACCTCGGGCCATGTGGCCGGTGGCTTTGCGGTATCGATGCCGGCCTTCGTGAAGGCGTCTTTGTTGTAATAGAGGATCGGCGAGGACGAGTTGAATGGGAAGGACAGCATGGTCCCGTCAGCCTTGGAATAGTACGCGACGATGCCTGGCAGGTACTGATCCTTGTTGAACTCGTAGCCGCCCTTCTGAAGAACGTCCGCCACCGGCACCACAGCGCCCTCGGCGCCCAGCATCACGCCGCTGCCGGCATCGAACACCTGCAGGATTGCAGGCGACTGCTTGGAACGGAAAGCAGCGATGCCCGCGTTCAATGTTTCAGCATAGGTACCCTTGAACACTGGAACGACCTTGTAGTCCGACTGGCTCTCGTTGAATTCCTTCGCAAGCCTTTCAACCGTTTCGTTGTTGGCGCCCGTCATGGCATGCCACCATTGAAGTTCCGTCGCCGCGAAGACATTGGAAGCAGCAAGGAGTGAAAGCGTGGATGTGGCCGCAAGAGTCCATTTGAAAGCTGACATGGTTGTTCCTCCGATTATTAAGACGACGATGTCTGTCTTGATCGCGTCGACCCTCCTCGATCAAACGCGACTGACTTTCGTGGCGAAAGTAGGCGGATTAAAAACGAACGGGAACGAACCTGCAAGAGAAAATGGAATGGCGAATTCCTTCCTGCTTTTCGGTGGAATTTTCGTTCTGTTCATGCCCTCGAGCCGAATGGCGTCCTGCGGCATCTAGCTGTCCATGGTCAGGTCCACGACAATCTTTATAAGCCGCGCGTTCTCATTCTCGAGCTGCTTCAGCTTCGCCATCTTCGGCAACGAGCAACGCGGCGTCGATTCTCCCGGATCGCGCCTGCTTGGCTACCAACCTTGTGAAATTCTAACCTGGCACCTGCGGCTCGATTACTTGGGTTGCGCCGCAGTGACACTGCCTTCGCTACTAGACTGGTCTCCGGTGGCAGGGCTTGTCAGTTCTACCGCTCCCCACGCAAGCAGGACGAGGGCTAGGCTCGCCGCAAGAACCAAAAAAACGCGCCTGCCCATTCCCGCCTGGCGCGTTTCCCTGGCAGAGAAGGTAGTCCTTTCGGCATCGTGCGTTGCTGACAGCGGCTCGCCGCGCTCGTCCAGTTTATCGGCCATTGGATCCACTCGGTATTCATTCGGACTAGTACCCCGCGCCCATCAATGTGGCCCGAAGGACGAACGAAAAACGGGCAGATGCTCAAATGGTTCCGAAACTCCTCCTTTGGAGGCCGGCCATAGTGCGACGATCAGGACGCGAATTTCACCTTGTTTGTCGCCGCGCAGCCGGCTCAATTTTCCCAGACAGCAGTTCATTGGCAAGGCGCAGATCGGCAACAAAATGCTCCCGCTCGCGATTGGCATTCAATCGATCGCGAATTCGCAGCAGGTATGATGGGTGGATTGTTACGACGATCAGAAACCGGGAACCAACTTCCAGCGGCCGCCCACGATCCTTGGTCACCCTGATCGATCTTCCGAGCAGTGCTCCTGATGCCGTAGCGCCGAGCGCCACGACTACGGCTGGTCGCAGGCGGGCGAGTTCGGCGCCGAGCCACCAGGAGCAACGCTGAACTTCGCCGGCATTGGGCTTCGAATGCAGTCTGCGCTTGCCACGCTGCTCATACTTGAAGTGCTTGACCGCTTTGGTCAGATAGCAGGCCTCGCGTTCGATGCCGGCTTCCTCCAAACATTCGGTCAATACGGTGCCTGCGGGGCCGACAAAGGGCTTTCCCGCTAGATCTTCCTTGTCTCCAGGCTGTTCACCGACAAGCATAAGTTTCGCGTTTTCCGGACCCGCACCAAAGACAAGCTGGGTCGCATGCTTGTAGAGGTCGCAGCGGCGGCAATCCTCGGCTTGCTGTCGGATATCACCAAGCGAAAGACCGCTCATATGGGGGTTCTCAAGAGCCGGCCCCTGTGTGGCCGAATGCTCTGGACTGTTTCTAGTCGTTGCCATCGCCCTGCGATCCACGAATGTTGCGCGGCTCGGTTCGGCTATATGAAACTCGCCGTCGCGTTCCTTGATCCCAACAGGTCGTGCGTAGTTTCGTTCCCATTACCGCTTCCGAGCGCGACGAAGGTGGCGTGGGTGGCGCAAGATTCGGCCCTTTTCTCCAGTAATGGACACTTAACCAAGAGGCCTGTTTGGTCGGCAATACACTTTACTCGGGCGTCCGGATGGAATGAGATAACGCGGTTTCAACTTCAACGGGCATCCCTTCAAAAGGACGGGCTATGAAGATCGTCGGACTGGAGCATTTCGCCGGCTGTGTGGGGGAGGGGTTCGATATCGACCTTGGTGCCGCCTCGGTTCCGCTGACCCTAGCGCAGGCCGAGCCACTAGCGGGTGATGTGCGCGGCGTGGCGCGGCGTGTGCCCTTCTCTCTGATGTTCCGCAGCACCTCAGCCGTCGTTTTGCCGCAGCAGACGTATCGCCTCAGGAATGCATCGCTCGGTGCTTTGGATGTGTTCCTCGTACCCGTCGCGCGAGAACGGGCAGGCATTGTCTATCAAGCCGTCTACAATTGATGTTCGTCAGGGGCGTCGATAAGTCTGTCGGATGAGACTGACCACTCCATTCGATAATGAGTGGGCGTTTCGCCGGTCCGCATGAAGCCAAGGCGTTGATAGAGCCGCATCGCTGAAGGGTTGTCGTGGGCGACATGAAGCACGAGCCTGCTCTCGCCCTTTGATGTCACCTGTCGTTGCATGTTTGTGAGCATGACCGTGGCGATACCCTGCCTCTGGTGGGAAGGCAGTATACTTACATCGACAATGTGCCAGGCATCAGTGCTGCGGTCGATGTACAAGCGCCCGACGGGCGACGCTTCGCGCTCGATGAGCAAAAACTCGGTGTCAGGGAACATCAAACGATAGGAGCGATGCTGGAGGCTGAACTGCTGATCGATGAAGGCCTGCTTTTCGACAAGGCTCCAAGGCAGTGTGTGCAGTTCGTCGAGCCGGACGGCACGGTAAAGTTCCCTCAGAAAAGGCGTGTCGTTGATTTCCGCTGTTCTGAGGGTCAGGCTACTGGCGGCGATGTGTCGGAGTTCGTTAGGAGCTGCCAGCTGAGACACCATATTGCCCGGTCATCAGGATTCAAAGGAAGGGAACGCGCCGGCAAGCGAAATGCTGAAATTGACGGCGATATAGGGTTGACTGTTTTCATGAGGCTCGCCTCCGCCGGCTGCGTTGATCATGTTTGGCGCGAACTGGACATTCGCCGAGGCGTTTGACGCAAAGACTGCGGTGGTTGGCGAGGCGAGTTCGGCGCCAGGTGCCGGCGTGCCGGAACGCTTCGTCGGGTCGTTTTGGTTGAAAACGGAAAAACCGTGACTGTGCGCCGGCATTTGAGCTTGTGTCAGTGTGATGCTGTTATGGCCGAAGCTCTCACCGATCTCGCGGGGGCTAAGCCCCGGGCTGGCGCCCCGGTTGCACGCTGCGCGCCCGGCAAAATTGGGGAGCTGGAAATTAGTTTGTCCATTTCCACCGAATTCTGCGCCAAGAAGGGAGAAAAGTGCAGTGTTCTGCTGAATAGGGATGAGCGTGCCGTTGCAAAACGCCCACTGGTACGGGGGAAAACTAAAGCTGAATAGCTGGATCTCGCCGATGAAAGGTGTCGTCATTGCTTTGTCCTCGTCGTTGCGGCGGCTGCGAGCGCCGCGACGTGCCGGTTCAACCTTGAGATGGGAAAACGCCGGCCCAGGCGATGCAGAATTGCGCACTGAGCGTGGGCATGGTGTTGTCATGCGGCTGGGTGCTGCCGCGTGAGTCCGTCGAAGCGCTCGACGTTGCGAAGCGCGCAGAGCCGCTGGTGTCGGTGACATAGAGTGTGTCGCCGGTGACGGACCCGAACTCGGCCGTCGGGGCTATCGTCGTCCCTTCTGCGGCTACCGAAGTCGCGTTCATCGAATGGGAATGGGCCGGGATCTGGCCGACCAGCAGTGTGATGTTTTCGCTTCCTCCCAGTTGACCTATGACCCTCGGAGTCAGTCCCTGGCCGCTTCCGTTGTGGACCGGTACGCGGCCGCTGAGGTTTGGCACGGCAAACGTCAGCTGCCCATCGCCTCCGTAGGTCGTGCCGATCAGCGTGAACAACACGTCATATTGTGAAATTGGGTGGAGTGATCCGTCGCAAGCAAACCAACCGTTCGGAACCTTCGAGAAACCGAACATACGGATCTCACCGACATAGGGTGTACTCATGTCATGTCTCCAGAAGCTCAGTTTCGTGAGGGATAGCTGCCGGCAAGAGCAACGCAGAAGTTTATGACGCAGAAGGGTTGCATGTTGTCGTGCGGCTGTCCGCCCCCAGCCGGGGCGACAGCATCGCTGGCGAGGGTAACCTGTGGCCCTGTTGCTGCCCCGTAGATCGCGGTGGACGTGGTCCCGACAAGATTGCCAGCTGGGTTGCGTGAAACACCCGTGGAGGAGGTGCCCAGGCCCTGATGGATGTGCTGAGGCAACTGCGGGGTGGTCAGCGTGACTGTTTCGCTCCCCGAAAACTGGCCGATTTCCATCGGGGTTGGATTCCAGGATGGGTCATAAGACGGACCGAATGCGACCGGGATCCGCCCCTGCATATTAGGCAGACAGAAGTTGGTTGTTCCATTGCCGCCGTAGAAGGTGCCGAGCAGTGAGAACAAGGCGCTGTTCTGTGCGATCGGCAGCAGCTGACCATTCGCAAGCGCGAAGCCGCGCGGTGCGAAATCGAAACCCGTCATCATGATTTGACCGAGGAAAACTTCTGTCATGCCCTGCCCTTGGCCACTTCGTTAAGTTGTTGTTTCGGCCATATTCAGCCGAGGGATGTGCTGGTTTCAATGGGGGGCGGCGCCTTTGCAAAGACGTGGCGAACAAAGAAACAATGCCTGCTTCAAATCGGGAATCGTCTTTAAGTGTTGTTGCATTGCGCAATGCACGTCACTATAGGTTGTGTTCTGCATATTGTGAATCGCGGGATATGCGCCTGAGGGGGCGGACAATCTTCGGGGGATAAGGATGCCTTTCTGTGCGCGGCGCTCGGCGGCGATGGGGAATGCCGACCTGCTTCGATCGATTGTCCTTTCGGTACTCTTCCCGCTTTTAGTGATGGCATTCGGCCTGTTGAGTGAGGCCGCCGAGGCGGCGCCGTCGCCAAATTGCGGACCGTTCAACGTTAACGTTGCCCATGGTGGGATGATCGTTATCGACGCGAGCGCATGCGACGGTCCTGCCAACTTCGGTATTGGCGGTATAAACGTCCCTGCGACCAACGGGACTGCGGTCACAGACCCGCTTGGCCAGACGGTTACCTATACGCATGCGGGTGGTGGCAACACCGCTACCAGCGACGCCTTTGTTTTCGACGATGGCTTGGGAAACGATGTCCAGGTCAACGTCACGATCGGAGCGCCGTCGTCAATCACCGTCAGCCCGTCGTCCTTGTCAATGCGTGCAGGCGAAAGCTTCAGTCAGACGCTGACGGCAGCGGGTGGCACTGCGCCTTATACCTGGGCACACGATAGCGGCATCTTGCCGCCCGGCATCTCGTTCATGAACGGAGTCTTCTCGGGAACGCCTACGGCTCGAGGCGCGCACACGTTCACCATCCGGGTGACCGACAACCTTGGAGTGACCGCCACTCAGTCCTATACGACGACGGTCGCAAATCCGCAGTTGACGCTGACGCCGGCGGGTCCGATCAACGCAGTCGTCGGCCAGCCAACCAGCGTGACATTTACAGGGGGTGGCGGTGTGGCGCCCTACACGCTGCAATACGAATCCGGGACGCTACCGTTGGGCATGAGTTTCAGTGGAGGGACGCTCAGCGGCACGCCGACGGCGACAGGAAGCTCGACATTCAATGTCCGTGTGACTGACAGCAGCACGGGGGCCGGCGCCTGGTTCGAGGTGAAGTCTGTCACCGTGAATGTGGCAGCGGCGCCAACCGTCACGCTCTCACCCACGACGCTTCCATCCCCCAAAGTCGCAACCGCCTACAGTCAGACGATTTCGGCATCGGGCGGCCAGCCATCATACACTTTTAGTATCACTTCAGGAGCGCTTGCGCCGGGCTTGAGCTTATCCCCCGCGGGTGCGCTTTCAGGGACACCGAACGCCGCTGGTAGTTACAGCTTTACCGTGACCGCAACGGATGCGCTCGGGTTCACGGGATCACGTGCTTACACATTCACCGTGAATGCCCCAACCTTGGATCTTCCCATAACCGTCTTTGCCGATGCGACACGTGGAACGAGCTATTCGGCATCGCTCAATCCGGCAACCGGAGGCACTGCGCCATATACTTATTCGATCGCTTCTGGTGCTTTGCCTCCTGGCCTGGCGCTTTCGTCGGGAGGTGTTTTGTCGGGTACGCCAACCGCGTCCGGAAGCTTCGTTTTCACCGTAAGGGCGACCGACAGCACCGCCGGTACCGGGCCTTTCACTACCCAGCGCCTCTTTACGCTCGATGTCGTGGAACCGGTACCTGTCGCCAATCCTGTGTCAGTGACCGTTACCTACGGCAGCGGCGCCAATCCGGTTACGCTCAACGTTAACGGAGGAGCCCCGACGTCTGTCGCCATCGGTACCTCACCCCAGCATGGCACAGTGGTGGCATCCGGGGTCTCGCTTACATATCAGCCTGACGCTGGTTTTGCGGGGGCAGATAGCTTTACCTACACAGCCAGCAATCTGTCCGGGACGTCAGCGCCTGCGCTCGTCAGCGTGACCGTGTCCAGCCCGACGTTATCGCTTTCCGCAGGCGGAGCGCTGGCCGGGAGCGTCGGGCAGACCTATAGCCAGACGTTCAGTGTTGCCGGCGGCGCATCCCCCTATGCCCTTGCGGTCACGGGCCTTCCTGCAGGGCTTGCTGTGTCCGGCACGACGGCGACAACGCTCACAATATCGGGCACGCCATCGCAGGCGGGTAGTTTCAGCCTCGTGGTCTCGGCAACCGACAGCAGCTCGGGCTCAGGTCCGTTTTCCACGTCGCAATCCTTCTCGCTGAACATCGGCTCGCCGACCGTGTCGATCAGCCCGCCATCGTCGACACTGAACCTCACTTATGCCACCGCATTCAATCAGTCCTTTTCCGCCAGCGGCGGCACGGAGCCCTATAGCTACTCTGTCACAGGCCCCTTGCCGGCGGGAATGTCCTTTTCTTCCGGAACCTTGAGCGGCACGCCAACGCAGCCCGGTGCGTTCCCGATTACGGTGATGGCACAGGACAACTCGACCGGCGCAGGCGCGCCGTTCGTTGCGACGAACAACTATGTTCTTCAGGTCGGCAGCCCAACGATCGCGCTTACGCCAACCACCTTGCCGAACGCGAGCGCCGGAACCTCCTACAGTACAACGCTTACAGCGTCCGGGGGCGTTGGGCCCTATAATTTCGCGTTGACAGCGGGAACCTTGCCGTCTGGCCTGTCCTTGTCGCCAAGCGGCGAACTGTCCGGCGCGCCGAGCCAATCCGGCTCGTTCGGCGTGACGATATCGGCAACCGATGCAAACGGGCAGTCCGGAGCGAGAGCGTATAGTCTGATCGTCGGCAACGCTGCGCTTAGCCTTTCGCCTTCCACTCTCCCTCCAGGTAGTGGCGGCACTGCCTATAACCAGACATTTGTGGCAACCGGTGGGGTTGCTCCCTATAGCTTTGCGATTAGCGCGGGCTCGCTGCCACCGGGCATCAGCCTAGCCGCCGCGGGCCAACTCTCAGGCGTTCCAAGCGCTGCCGGCACGTTCAGCTTCGACGTTGCCGCTACGGATTCGACCGGCGGCATCGCCTCCACTGTCTCGGCATCTTACAATCTTGTGGTGGCGGCCCCAACGATTGCCGTGGGACCTGCAAGCTTGCCTGCCGGCGTCATAGGGCACGCTTACGACCAGGCGTTGACCGCGTCAGGCGGCACGGCACCTTACACCTACACCCTGTCGAGCGGGGCGTTACCGCCCGGCTTAAGCGTGACTTCTGGCGGTGAATTGTCCGGTAGCCCAGCGTCCGAAGGCGCATTCACCTTCACGGTAATGGCCACCGACGCGCTTGGCTTCAGTGGAACAGCGACATTCAACGTTGTGATTGGCCCGGATGCACCGCAGGCCGTTCGCGATGTTGCCACGACAATCGGCGGGCACCCGGTCACAATCGCGGTAACTGGCAACGATATTGGCGCGATTTCTTCGGTAGAAATCGTTCAGACGCCAGGTCACGGTACAGCCACTGTCTCGGGCAACGTGATCGACTATACAGCCGAAACTTCCTTCAGCGGCACTGACACGTTTACCTACCGGGTGCATGGCCCCGGTGGTACATCCTCCCCGGCGGCCGTTACGATCAACGTCAATCCGCGTCCGATTGCTGTCGCGCAGCGTGTCGGAGTGCTGAACGGCAAGACGGTGACCGTCGACCTGACGGCTGGCGCGAGCGGCGGGCCATTTATCGGGGCGACTTTGGTATCCCTGTCTCCGCCCGGATCAGGCACCGCGACGCTTTCTGGTCAGGTGCTGACCTTTACCGCAGACCCGACCCTCACTGGCGCTGCCACTGCGACGTTCACGCTTCGGAACGCCTACGCTACCTCCGAACCGGCAACCATTCAGTTCGATGTGGTCGAGCGACCCGACCCGACGCTTGATGCGGAGGTGATCGGGATCTTGAATGCGCAGACGGCGGCCACGCGACGGTTTGCAACGACGCAGATTATGAATTTCCATCAGCGTCTGGAGGCGCTTCGCGGACCTGTTCGCGAGGAGCCGGCCGGCGGTGTCGGCTTCGTCCAGGGCATTGTGTTGTCGTTCGCGGACGACTGCCGAGGTCGGGGGCCTTCCAACCGCCCTGGTGAATGCCGGAGCGGACAGCCGAATTCGATCCAGATGCCTTTCGATGCAGGGCTTGCCGGAAGCGGTACCGCATCGGCGGGCGGCCGACCCAACAAGGTGACGATTTGGACGGGTGGCTCGATCAATGTCGGTGAACGCGATGGTGCTGACGGATTCGAGTTCGAAACCACCGGTGTGAGCGGCGGTGTGGATTACAGGTTCAACCGCGATTTGATGGTCGGCTTCGGTATCGGATACGGCCATGACAACAGCGATGTCGGCAGCAATGGCAGCCGCAGTAGGGGGGAGAGCTACACCGCTGCGCTCTACGGCAGTTATCAGCCAGATGGAAACCTGTTCATCGATGGCCTCGTCGGATACCAGTGGCTGTCCTTTGATTCCAAGCGATATGTGACGTCGGATGGCACGTTCGCTTCAGGCGAACGCGATGGCCAGCAGTGGTTCGTGTCAATCTCGGCCGGCGGTCTCTATGATATCGATGGGTTTGGGTTGTCGCCCTACGCTCGGCTCGATATAGCGCGCGCCCAACTGGACGCCTTCACCGAGAATGGTGATCCATCGACCGCGCTTCACTATGGCGCGGAAGACGTCCACACGACGACCGGCAGTGTTGGGGTCACACTGCGCTATGACCAGCCGACGAGTTTTGGTGTCGTCTCACCGGAGCTTCGCCTCGAATATCAACACGATTTCGCCGGCGACAGCGCTATTACGATGAACTATGCAGACATCTTCAGCGGGCCGACCTATCGCGCTCTCATTGACGGACTCGACCGCGACCGCTTTATCGTTGGTGTCGGTGCGAACATCCAGACGACCCAGGATTTTGCGCTTCGGATCGAGTATCGCGGCATGTTAGGCAGTGAGGGCGACACAGATCACGGTGTGTTGCTCAACGTCGGAAAGCAATTTTGATTTCCGGGGCGCAAGGAATGCTGTCGACATCATCTGTTGGACATCACAACAGGCGGACGTCGCGGGATGAAATTGCGGGCCGCCATCGCGGAAGCCGATAAGTTTGGAATGATGCGGGACCCCTGCCGGCGACTTGGCCGCCGCGCATCCCTACGGAAAAAGCATCAGAAACGCCACCTGCCGCGATTGCCGGGATGCGCGTCCATTGAGCTGTTGAAGCTTGTTCTCGTCCAGCCCGGTCAACGTGCCAACGGAACGAGGTGGCGGCGGTTGATGGTCGCCGGGCGGCCCTTGATGGACAAGGTCGTATCGTGCTTTTCGCGTTCAGCCACGACCTTCCCATTCGCCACGACGCAAAGCCGCTCGGCGCGCAAGCGCACCGCCTCGATCGGATTGCCCGCATCGAGCACCACCAGGCTTGCGGATTTGCCAACGGTCAGGCCGAGATGATCGAGCCCCATGATCTCGGCGTTGACCTTGGTGACCATGTCGAAGCAGGTGCGCATGTCCGCGGGCGAGGACATCTGGGCGACGTGCAATCCCATGAAGGCGACGTCGAGCATGTCGGCTGTGCCGAGGGAGTACCATGGATCGAGCACGCAATCCTGGCCCCAGCCGGTGCGGATGCCGGCCTTCAGCATCTCTGGTACCCGCGTCATGCCGCGGCGCTTGGGATAGGTGTCGTGCCGCCCCTGCAGCATGATGTTGATGAGCGGATTGGGAATTGCCGAGACACCGGCCTCCGCAATCAGCGGCAGCAGCTTCGAGACATAGTAGTTGTCCATCGAATGCATCGAGGTGAGGTGCGAACCGGCCACCCGGCCCTGCAGGCCGAGCCTCTTAGTTTCATAGGCAAGCTGTTCGATATGGCGCGAAAGCGGGTCGTCAGTTTCGTCGCAATGCAGGTCGACCATCAGGCCACGCTTGGCCGCGATCTCGCAAAGTTCGGTAACGGACCGCATGCCCTCGGACATGGTCCGCTCGAAATGCGGGATGCCGCCGACGATGTCGACGCCCAGGTCGAGGGCGCGAATGATGTTCTCGCGCGCATTCGGCGAGCGATAGAGACCGTCCTGGGGGAAGGCGACGAGTTGAAGGTCGATATAGGGCGCGATCTGCTTCTTGACTTCGAGCAGGGCTTCCACTGCCAGGAGGCGGTCGTCGCAGGTATCGACATGGGTGCGGATGGCCAGGAGCCCCATCGACACCGCCCAATCGCAATAGGCCAACGCGCGCTCCTTTACGGCCTCATGGGTCAGGAGCGGCTTGAGTTCGCCCCACAGCGTGATGCCTTCGAGGAGCGTGCCCGAGGCATTGATACGCGGCAGGCCATAGGACAGCGTTGCGTCCATATGGAAATGCGGATCGACAAAAGGCTGGCTGACGAGGTTGCCCGAGGCATCGACGACGCGACCGGCCTCGGCATCGATGCTGGGCTCGATCGCGGCGATCCTGTCGCCCTTGATGCCGATATCGGCAGCGGTTCCGTCGGGCAGCGTGCCGCCCTTTACGATAAGGTCGAAACTCATCTTTCGCCTTTCTGGTACGGGATCATCAAAGCTTTGGGATAGGTGGCGCGGCGCGCGACCAGGATCAGCGCCAGGATCGACAGCGCATAGGGCATCATCAGGAAAACCTGATAGGGCACGATGCCGCCCGATATCTGTTGCAAGCGAACCTGATAAGCATCGAAGGCGGCGAATAGTATAGCGCCGATCAGCGCCTTCCCTGGCCGCCAGGAGCCGAAGACGACCAGCGCGATACAAATCCAGCCGCGCCCATTGATCATCTGAAAAAAGAAGGAATTGAAGGCCGAAGTAGTGAGAAAGGCGCCACCCACCGCCATCAGCGCGCTGCCGATGGCGACGGCACCCGTGCGGATGCCGGTCACGGAAATGCCCTGGGCCTCGACCGCCGAGGGGTTTTCGCCGACAGCGCGAACGGCAAGGCCAATGGGCGTGCGGTAAAGGATCCAGGCGACGGCTGCGACTGACACGAGCGCGAGATAGGTCAGCGGCGTCTGGGAAAACAGCGCCTCGCCAATGACGGGAAGGCTGGAAAGACCCGGGATCGGCAACGGCTGGAACGGCTCAATCTTCGGCGGCGACGTCACCTCGGGCAGCGCAAGCCGATAGGTGAAGTAGGTCAAGCTCGTGGCAAGCAGCGTGATGCCGATGCCGACGACGTGTTGCGACAGGCCGAGCGGTACGGTGAGTGTGGCGTGCAGCAAGCCGAACATGGCGCCGACAATGGCCGCGACCAGCACGCCGGCCCAAAGATCGCCGCCAGAATAGACGGTGAACCAGCCGGCAAAAGCCCCGGCCGTCATGATCCCTTCGATGCCCAGATTGAGAACGCCCGCGCGCTCGCATATCAACTCGCCCATGGTCGCGAAGATCAGCGGGGATGCGATCCGGATGGCGGCAACCCAGAAGGAGGCGGTGAAGAGGATTTCAAGCGCGTCCATGTCATCTCCACCTGATCCGGAATCGCGCCAGAAGGATCGCGACAACCATCGACAGAAGCGAAGTCGCAACCATGACGTCGGCTATGTAACTCGGCACTTTGGCGGCACGGCTCATGGCATCGGCGCCGACGAAGATGCCGGCGACGAAGATGGCCGATGCGATGACGCCGAGCGGATTGAGTATGGCGAGCATCGCGACGACGATGCCGGTGTAACCGTAGCCTGGCGACAGGTCGAGCGTCAGGTTTCCCTTGAGCCCCGAGACTTCGGAAAAGCCTGCAAGTGCGGCCAACCCGCCCGAAAGCAAGGCCGTCTTCATCAGCGTGCGGTTGACCAGAATGCCGACAAAACGTGCCCCCTCGGGATTGTGGCCGACGGCGCGCATTTCGTAGCCGAGAACCGTCTTTTTCATGACGACCCAGACGAGAACGGCCGAAACAAGCGCTATGGCGAAGCCGTAGTGCAGGCGCTTGCCCTGGATGAGGCGCGGCAGTTGGGCTTCAGCGATGACCTTTTGCGATTGCGGCCAGCCGAGCCCCATCGGGTCCTTGAGTACACCTTCAAGCAGCATCGACACGAACAGCAGGACGATGAAGTTGAGCAGCAACGTGGTGACCACCTCATCGACGCCGAAGCGGGTCTTCAGCACGGCCGGGCCGAGCAGAAGCAGCGCGCCTGCGGCCATGACGGCGACCATGATCACCGGGATCAGAACGACCGAAGGTAGCGGTAGTGTGCCGGTTCCCAGCACCACGGTGACGACGCCACCGATGTAGAGTTGGGCTTCCGCGCCGATGTTCCAGAGCTTGGCCCGAAAGGCGACGGCGATCGCCAGGCCCGTGAAGATCAGCGGCGTCGCACGGGTCAGGGTTTCCATAAGCGCGAACTGTGAGCCGGCCGCTCCCTTGGCCACGAGATAGAAGACGGACAGCGGCGAAGCGCCAGCGATGAGAACGAGCATCGACGTCAACACCAGCGTTGTGGCGATGGCTGCCAGCGGAAACAGCAAGGTGACCGCCAAGGACGGTGCAAGCTTTGGCTCAAGCCGCATGGTCGCCGCGCTCCCCGTCGTGGCCCGCCATCAGCTCTCCCAGTTGCCGAATGCTGCGCTCGCCGCGCGAAGACGGCGTCGAAAGGCGTCCCTTGGACATGACGATGACGCGGTCGGACAATGCCAGGACCTCCTCGAGGTCTTCGGATATCAGCAATATAGCCGCGCCCCTGTCGCGTGCTTCGAGCAGCATGCGGTGTACATATGCGACGGCGCCGACATCGAGGCCACGGGTCGGCTGGCTTGCAAGGATGACCGTCGGGTCGGGATCAAGGGCCCGGCCGAGGATTAGCTTCTGCATGTTGCCGCCCGAAAGCAGGCGCATGCGGGCTTCGGGCGAGGGGCATTTGACCTCGTAGTCGGTGATGAGTTTCTCGGCGAAGCCGCGGGCAGCCCTCCAGTTCAGGAAGCCCATGCGACTGAACCGCGGACTGCGGTAGCGTTCGCCGATGACATTCTCCGTCACGCTCATGTCGCCGATGCTGCCGATAGCGTGGCGATCTTCTGGAATCCGGGCCACGCCGTGGGCGAGTGCTGCGCGCGGCGACCAGTCGGCGACTTCCCTCCCGGCGATGGAGATGCTCCCGGTGGTCGGGCGCCGGATGCCGGCGATGAGGGCCGCAAGGCCAGCCTGGCCATTGCCGGCAACGCCGGCAAGGCCGGTGATCTCGCCGGCCGTGAGCGTGAGCGACACTTGATCGAGGCCGGCCCCGTTATACGGCGTCGTGGAGACCCTTTCGAGCGCCAGCAGCGGTGCACCCCGCTTTACCGGGTTGACCTCCGCCGGCTTGACCTCCTGGCCAACCATAAGGGCGGCTAGTTCTTTGCGGTCGGTTGAACCCGTTTCACGCTCGCCAACGAGCCGGCCGGAGCGCAGAACCAGCACCCGATCACTGACCGACATTACTTCGTGCAATTTGTGGGAGATGAAGATGATCGACAGACCCTTTGCGACGAGCAGCTTCAGTGTCCGGAACAGCGCATCGGTCTCTGCGGGTGTTAGAACGGCCGTCGGCTCGTCCAGGATCAGGAGACGGGCTTCGCGATAGAGTGCCTTCAAGATTTCGACGCGCTGACGTTCGCCGACCGAGAGCGTGGAGACGGTGGCGGCGGGTTCGACGGCGAGGCCGAAATCGGCCGACAGTTGCTCGATGCGCCGCCGCGCTGCGGCCCTGTCGAGCCGCATGCGCCAGAGGCTCTGCGTGCCAAGCGCGATATTTTCCTGCACCGTCATGTTGTCAGCAAGGGTGAAATGCTGGTGGACCATGCCAATGCCGGCATCGAGAGCCGCGCGCGGATCTCCCGGCGGAAGCGGCTTTCCGAAGGCCTCGACGGTTCCCTCGTCAGCGACATAGTGGCCGAATAGAATGTTCATCAGCGTCGTTTTGCCGGCACCGTTCTCCCCGAGAAGTGCTATGACTTCGCCCCGCTTCAGCTCGAAGGAAATGGCCTCGTTTGCCCTGAGTGGGCCGAAGCGCTTGCTGATGCCGGAAAGACGAAGGGCAGGGTTTCTTGACACGGCAGTGACCGGAAGTGGCGATGTGGGAAGGCTTCCTTTCCCGTCCAGGGAGAGAGTGGTCGCTTCCGGCGAAGGGTATCCCCCTCCGGCAAGGTTGCCCACCTCTCCCATGAACGGGAGCACAGGCTAGCTCGACTTAGGCTCGGCGTCGTTGATCTCGACGGTGAACGCGCCGTCCTTGATCATCTTTTCTTTCTCAGCGACCTTGGCCTTGATGTCGTCCGGAACCTTGCTGTCGAAGGTGCCGAGAGGTGCTAGCGAACAGCCGCCGTTCTTCATGAAGGAATAGACGCCGTAGTCGTCGGCCTTGAAACTGCCGGCCTTCACCTCGGCGATCGCCTTGTCGAGCGTCGGCTCGAAATGCCACAGCGCGGAGGCGACAACGGTGTCCGGATAGTCTGCCTGGGTATCGATGACATTGCCGATCGCCAGGATCTTCTTTTCCTTGGCGGCATCGGACACGCCGAAACGCTCGGCATACAGCAGATCCGCACCGCCATCGATCTGGGCGAACGCCGTCTCCTTGGCCTTGGGCGGATCGAACCACGAGCCGATAAAGGCGACCTGGAACTTGGTGTCCGGGGCAACTTCTTTCACGCCGGCCATGAAGGCGTTCATCAGCCGGTTGACCTCCGGGATCGGGTAGCCTCCCACCATGCCAATGTTCTTGGACTTGGTCATCGCGCCGGCGATGATGCCAGACAGATAGGATGCGTCCTGGATATAGTTGTCGAACACCGAGAAGTTCGGCACGGCGGCATCGGGCTTGAAGCTCGAGCCCATTAGGAAGGCGACGTCAGGATAGTCCTTGGCGACGGCGCGGGCGGCATCCTCGACGCCGAAGACCTCGCCCAGGATCAGCTTGTGGCCCGCCTCGCAATATTCGCGCATGACGCGCTCGTAATCGTTGTTTGCGGTGTTTTCCGAATAGACATATTCGATGTCGCCGCGCTCCTTGGCGGTATTGGCCGCCTTGTGAATACGACTAACCCACTGCTGCTCGACCGGGACGGTATAAACGGCTGCCACCTTTGTCGGGTCGGCAGCGAGCAGGCGGCTTGGAATACCCGCTGCAGCCACCGCGGCGGAGGCGCCGGCAATTTTGATCAGATTTCTTCTGGAAATGGCGAAATTGAAGGAATTGCTATGCATGAACTTCCCCTCTGATTGATTGCGCGTTTTGGAACGCGTCTTTTTACCACTTGGTCAATGTAGGTGAAGTTGAGGGTGGCAGCAATTGGACGCGGCATACCATTCAAACAGAAACGACGCGACCTCCGCGACAATTCATAAGTATTTTGGCGCGAAAGGCTCTGGAAGTGTCGCGCGCGATACGCAGAGGCCCATGTAGTGCGAAAGCTTCGCGAACACTGCCCTCAGCGTCCTGTGTGACATAAAGCGGGCGTTCAATGGTCAACAAATTGCCCCGCTGCCGCCACTATACTCCGGCGATATAACCGGGAGAGAGTTCATGCGTCCTCTAGCCCAGTGCCAAGCGTTAATGGCGGTGGTTCTCGCAGGTGCGGCCGCCGTGGTTTCGACATCCGCGCCCGCTCAGGATCGACTCGGCGAGCGTGCGGCGATGATCGAGACGATCAAATTGCACGCCCGTTCGGCGCCGTCAGCGGTCGAGGGCCAGGGCGTCGATCCGGCTGTGCTGGAGGCGATGGGAAGGGTGCCGCGCCACCTTTTTGTGCCCGAGGAGCAACGTGGCGCGGCCTATCAAGATCGGCCACTGCCGATCGGATACGGACAGACCATCTCGCAACCCTTCATCGTCGCGCTGATGACGGACCTGATCAACGTTGGGCCTGGCGACGCTGTCCTTGAGATCGGCACTGGCTCGGGTTATCAAGCAGCCGTCTTGTCGCCGCTCGCAGCGAAGGTTTACTCGATTGAGATCATACCGGAGCTGGGCGAAAGGGCGGCCGCCCGATTGGCGGAGCTCCGCTTCGACAATGTCGAGGTGAGGGTTGGCGACGGCTACTATGGTTGGCCTGCGCTCGCGCCTTTCGACGGTATCGTGGTGACTGCCGCTGCAAGTCACATCCCGCCACCGCTGGTCGAGCAACTCGCCAAGGGCGGCCGGATGGTCGTCCCCGTTGGAGGCCCCTTCGCGACCCAGTTTCTCATGCTGGTCGAGAAGCGACGGGACGGAAGCATCACGACCCGGCAGCTGCTGCCGGTGGCCTTTGTGCCGCTGAGGGGAGGTAGAGCCCAATGAGAGCGGGGCGCCTGCTGCCGGTTGGTCTCATATCGGCGGCAACCCTTGCTCACGAAGTGCTGCTGATGCGGCTCTTTTCGATCATTCAGTGGCATCAATTTGCCTATATGATCATAAGCATAGCACTCCTGGGCTTCGGCGCGAGCGGTACGTTCGTTGCATTGGCCCGCCGCCCTCTGGTGAACCGGTACCCGGCCGCCTTCACAGCGTCGGCAGCGCTGTTCGGCATCACTGCGGTTGCCAGCTTCGCCGGTGCCGAACGCCTGCCGTTCAACGCGCTCGAGGTCGTCTGGAATCCGGGCCAGCTTGGTTGGCTCGCGGCTAGCTATGCTCTCCTGGTCCTGCCGTTCTTTTTTGGTGCCACCTGTATCGGCCTTGCCTTCAGCCGCCATCCCGGCCAGATCGGACGCGTCTATGCCTTCGACCTGGTCGGCGCTGGGGTCGGTGCACTGGGCATCGTCGGACTCCTGTTCCTGGTCTTTCCCGCTGCGGCACTGCGCTTCGTCGCGGCGTTGGGATTTGCGGCGGCTGCCCTTGCCACGACGGGCATGGCTCGCCATCGGCGGCTCGCCGCGGGCAGCCTCGGGCTTGCAGCCGCGGTCATCGCGGTGTGGCTGCCACCGTCCTTTACGGCCACCGGCCCGCACATGTCGCAATACAAGGGCCTAAGCATGGCTCTCGACGTCCCCAACGCGCGGGTGGTCGAGGAGCGATCAAGCCCGCTCGGACTACTGACAGTCGTGGAGAGCCCAAGCGTCCCATTCCGGTACGCGCCGGGCCTCAGCCTCGCCAACACCCAAGAGCCGCCCACGCAACTCGCCGTCTTCAGCGATGGCGATAGTGTTACAGCGATGACTGCCTATAGCGGCGATCCGGCGACGGTCGCTTATCTCGACCGGACAACGGCGGCGCTCCCGTACCGCATTCTTGCACGGCCGCGAGTGTTGGTCCTCGGTGCTGGTGGCGGCGAGCAGGTGCTGCTGGCGCTGCGCTCTGGAGCCGATCTCGTGGACGCTGTAGAGGTCAACCCGCAGATGATCGACCTGGCTCGCAATCGCTTCGCGAACTTCGTCGGCGGCATCTTCAGCCGACCGAACGTGCATCTGCATCTAGCCGAGGCGCGCGCCTTCGCTGCGACCGCTGGCGAGCGTTACGACCTGATCCAGATGCCGCTCCTTGACTCCTTCAGCGCGGCCGCCGCCGGCGTGCAAAGCATGCACGAGAATTACACCTACACCGTGGAGGCACTGCGGGATTACCTGGCGGTACTGAAACCAGATGGCGTCGTCGCCATCACGCGATGGCTGCGGGTGCCGCCGCGCGACATCCTTAAGCTGTTCGCCACGGCTACCGAAGCGCTTGAAGCGGACGGCGTGGCCCAGCCTGGCCGGCACCTGGCGCTGATCCGGAGCTGGAATACCGCAACCCTGCTCGTCGCCAAGTCGCCGTTCACTGGTGAGGACGTCGCAGCCATCGGCGGCTTCGCGGACGAGAATTTCTTCGACATCTCCTGGGCGCCGGGCATCTCCGCGAGCGACGTGAACCGCTACAATCAACTCGACCGCGAATATCTCTACGAGGGAGCCCTCGCTCTCCTTGGCCCTGAACGAGCCGACTTCACGGAGCGCTACAAGTTCGATATTGCGCCGGCCACGGACAATCGACCATACTTCTTCGACTTTTTCCGCTGGCGTGCGCTGCCCGAGCTCCTGACGCTACGCACCCAAGGTGGGGCAGCGATGCTCGACTGGGGCTACCTGATCCTGGTGACGACGCTCGTCCAGGCGGTGATCCTCAGTGCCGTCTTGATCCTGCTGCCGCTCTGGCTTCGCAGGCGCGCACTCGGGAGAGCCATACCCCGGCTGCGCTTCGGGCTCTATTTCCTTGCCTTGGGCCTGGCCTTCCTCTTCATCGAGATCGCCTTCATCCAGCGCTTCGTGCTGTTCCTCGGCCATCCGCTCTACGCCGTCGCTGTCGTGCTTGCGGGTTTCCTCGCCTTCGCAGGTCTCGGTAGCGCCTTGGCTGCACGCTGGGTGGCGGCGGTCGGATGCGGATCCGCGGTGCGCGGCATCACCCTCGCTGTCGTGGTAATCGCATTCCTGGCTGGGACCTACCTGCTCGCGCTGCCTTCGATATTCGAACGGCTGCTGGCACTCCCGGATGCCGCGAAGATCGCAATCGCGCTCCTCCTCATAGCACCGCTCGCTGTCTTCATGGGTATGCCGTTCCCCCTCGGCCTCGGCCACGTCGGCGCGCGCTCGGAGGAATTTCTTCCCTGGGCGTGGGGGATCAATGGCTGTGCGTCGGTGCTAAGCGCGATCCTCGCCGCACTGCTTGCAATGCATATCGGGTTCACTGGCGTCGTGACGATGGCCGTGATCCTCTATCTTGCCGCGCCGGCCTTACTCGCCGGGTCGCGGGATCACGTCGCAACACGTTAATCCAGATCGGAACTGTTCGCGAGATAGGCAAAACGGGCAATCCTGCAATTGATGTCGGCACCCGTGCAAACAGGGGGAGGGCGTCCCAAGCAGCCGTGCGGCGTCCAATACATGCGGCGAGGGGCGCCGCGCCCCTTTCTTCTCGTCCACACTCAGCTATTTATCCAAGAACAATCCTGCTCCGACTGGCAGGAGGCGCGGTGCGCCGCCTTTCGGCCGAGAAGGACAGCGAGCGCGTCATGCGAGTTCAGGTCGAAACCTTTATGGACGAAGGTGGGGTCGAAAAGATCCGCCGATTTTACCTCAACGGCCGGCAGGTCGAAGTGGTCGAAAACCTCGATCAGTGGCATGGGGCCGACTACCGATACCTCAAGGTCAGGGGCAGCGAGGGTGCCGTTTACATTTTGTATCTGGACTACTCCGAACGCAGTGGGCGCTGACGATATATCAACGCTCGCAATCACCGGGCTCCCGCGTCGCCATGTGACGTTCGACGTCGGTATTCGCATCTCCTCACTGCAGGCCTTTCCAAGCGGCTGTGGAGAGTTAAATATGTTCCATCGTCCTAATTTTGGCCGCTACGGTGATCGCTCTCCGCAATCTTAGGAAATCCTATGAGACTGCCGAAGGGCGGCTTGAAGTGCTGAGAGGGGTCAATCTCGATCTCGGCGCGGGAGACAGAGTTGCCCTGATGGGGGAGTCCGGTAGCGGAAAGAGCACGCTCCTGCATCTCGTAGCCGGCCTCGACCGAACGGACTCAGGCGAGATCACGATCGGGGGGCGAGACATTTCCAAGCTGAACGACCGGGAACGCGCTGCCTACAGACGGACAAAAGTCGGTCTCGTATTTCAGCAGTTCAATCTTGTCCCGTCACTAGACGTGGCCGCGAACATCGCTTTCCACGCCAAGCTCGCGGGACGCCACGATCCTCCGTGGGAAAATGAACTCGTGGCGCGCCTCGGAATCGGGACATTGCTCACCAGGTATCCCGAGCAGCTTTCCATCGGACAACAGCAGCGGGTGGCGATCGGACGAACCCTTGCCGCGCGTCCCGGCTTAGTCCTGGCGGACGAACCCACAGGAAACCTGGACGAGGCCAACGGAGACGCTGTCCTGGAACTGATGCTTTCGCTGTCGAAGGGAACCGGATCGACACTGCTCCTGGTGACACACTCGCAAAGACTGGCGGACAGGCTCGACCGGCAGGTGCATTTGCGGTCCGGGAAGATCGAATGAAGATGTGGACCGCAGCCACGGCACTTCTGTCCCACTGGCGACGACGACCGCTGCAGCTCGGCGCCCTCTTGTCCGGCCTGGCGCTGGCGACCGCCCTGTGGTCGGGAGTGCAGGCGATCAACGCAGAAGCCCGCGCCAGCTATACCCGCGCCGCGGTTGTGCTCGACCAGAACGGGTTGGCGAACCTGGTTTCTCCAAACGGCAGCGCAATTCCTCAGTCCGCCTTCGTGCGGCTCCGACGGGCGGGCTGGAGTGTGTCACCAGTTTTGGAGGGAGATTATAGGTTTGGTGTGACCCGATTAAGGGTGATCGGCATCGAGCCACTGACGATGCCCGCCGAGACTAACACCGTCGACCTGGGAAATGCCGGGGACGTGCTTTCCTTTATCACGCCTCCGGGCATGCTGTTTGTCTCTCCCAGAACAGCGGAAAAAATGCGAGGACAGACGGACCTCGCACTGCGTGTTTCGGATCGGATGCTGGACGGCGCCGCCTTCATCGATATCGGCTTGGCCCAGAAGCTGTTAAGAAGAGAGGGCGAACTCAGTCGGATTGTGATTGCCGAAAACCAACGTTCCGGTCTGGAGCCGCTTGAAAAGCTTGTTCCAACGCTCTCAGTTCGCGAGCCGAATGCAGAAACCGACGTCGAGCATCTGACCGAGAGCTTCCATCTCAATTTGACCGCCTTCGGTTTTCTCGCCTTCGCGGTGGGGCTGTTCATCGTGTACGCGACGATCGGTCTCGCCTTCGAGCAACGGCGGCCGACCTTCAGAACGCTTCGCTGCCTTGGAGTTTCGTTGAGTGCGCTTGCGGTTCTGCTACTCGCCGAACTTGTCCTTTTCGCCATCGCCGCCGGGGCGGTCGGCGTCGCGATCGGATATCTGGTCGCGTCGCTGCTGCTGCCCGGAGTGGCCGCAACCCTCGAAGGACTCTACGGAGCCAGCGTGCCTGGCACGCTTTCCCTGCGTCCGGAGTGGTGGGTTTCTGGTTTTGCCATCGCGGTGGCCGGAACATTGGTTTCGTCTGTACAGAGCCTGTTGCGCTTGACGAGGGTGCCTTTGCTCGCGGCGGCCCAACCCCAGACCTGGGGACGATCGTGGCAAGCGGGGCGGCGGTTTCAGGGGCTAGCCGCAGCGGCTTTGCTAGCGCTCTCGGGAGCTCTTCTTCTGTGGGCTGAAGGACTCGAGGCCGGCTTTGGCGTTCTTGGCTGTCTTCTGCTCGGGGCGTCGCTACTTCTTCCCACCGTACTTTCTGGATTCTTTACCGTGATGCAGCGGGCGTCTTCGCGCGCGCTCGTCACGTGGTTCTGGGCCGACGCGCGGCAGCAACTCCCCGGACTTTCCCTTGCGCTCATGGCATTGCTTCTTGCGCTGGCGGCAAACGTCGGCGTCGGAACCATGGTCTCGAGCTTCCGTCTCACGTTCGTCGGCTGGCTCGACCAGCGTCTCGCCGCCGAGCTTTACGTCGCTGCCCGGAACGAGGGCGAGGCAGACAGGCTCAGGACATGGCTCGCAACGAAGGTGGAATCGGTGTTGCCGATCTTGAGCGTAGACGCCGAGATCCGGGGGCAGCCGATGCAGATCTTCGGTGTCGCTGACGATCCGACCTACAGGATGCACTGGCCCCTGATCGTTGGCATGCCGGACGTTTGGGATCAGGTGGCGTCCGGTCAAGGGGTGCTGGTCAACGAACAGTTCTGGAGGCGGGACCGGCTCCGCATCGGCGATCAGCTGGATCTGCCGGGTGACTGGAAGCCGGCGGTTGTCGGGGTCTATTCGGATTACGGAAACCCAAAGGGCCAGGTCATCGCCGGAATAAACGCTCTGACCTCTCGTTACCCGCAGGTCTCGCGCCTGCGCTACGGTCTGCGGATCCAGCCTGATCAGGTTGCGGACCTACGATCGAGGCTCACGGACGAATTCGGACTACCACCGGGTAACGTCGTCGATCAAGCGGCATTGAAGGAACAGTCACGGCGGATCTTCGATCGCACATTCCTGGTTACTGGCGCGTTGAACATATTCACGCTCGGGGTTGCAGCACTGGCGATGTTCTCAAGCCTCCTCACGCTGTCGGAAATGCGCCTCCCGCAGCTTGCGCCCGTGTGGGCCTTGGGGGTCACGAGACGTGATCTCGCTCTTCTTGAGGTTCTAAGGACGCTCGTGCTCTGGCTGGCGACATTTATTGCCGCTTTGCCCCTCGGCCTGGCGTTGGCGTGGGTGCTTCTCGCGGTGGTGAACGTCGAAGCCTTCGGCTGGCGTCTGCCCATGTATATCTTTCCTTACGAGTGGCTTTGCCTCGGTCTAGTCGCGCTCGGCGCTGCTGTCGTTTCCGTATTCATCCCGCTTCGCCGGCTGGCGCGAGTCACGCCATCGGAACTTCTGAAGGTATTCGCCAATGAGCGTTAGATCGATTGCGATCGCTTTTGCGGTGACGACCATGGCCAGCTTGTCCGGGAGCCAAGCGGCCTCCGAGGGTTTTGGTGGCCTTGGCTCGACGGTCGAAGGGTTTTCGGTGCCGCAGCCTGGCCTGCTGTTCCGTTTCCCCGCCGACCACGGCCCACATCCGGACTTCCGGATAGAGTGGTGGTATCTAACGGCCAATCTTGAAGCCCCCGACGGAACTCAATACGGGGCGCAGTGGACCCTTTTCCGCTCAGCGCTTGCTCCGGGTGAGACCAACGCGTGGTCGAGCCCACAGCTCTGGATGGGTCACGCAGCCGTCACCACTTCAGAAGACCACTTCGTCGCAGAACGTATTTCACGCGGGGGAGTGGGGCAGGCTGGTGTTGTCGCGGCGCCGTTCTCGGCCTGGATCGATGACTGGCAGATGGAGGGACATGCCGCCCCGGGAGCGGATCAACTGGCCGATCTCAGCCTGACTGCGACGGCCGAGGAATTCGGCTATGAACTCCGCCTATCGGCTACCGGCCCGCTGGTGCCGCAGGGCATTAACGGCTATTCGGTGAAATCAGCGAAGGGACAGGCCAGCTACTACTATTCGCAACCGTTCTATGCGGGGGTCGGCTCGCTTTCGCTACCGAGCGGGAATGTAGAGGTGACGGGGAAGGCTTGGCTTGACCGCGAGTGGTCGTCACAGCCGCTCGCGGAGGACCAGACCGGTTGGGATTGGTTCTCGCTGCATCTCGATACAGGGGAGAAGCTCATGGGCTTCCGCCTCAGAGATGAAGGGGAGGGATATACCTCCGCCACCTGGATCACTGCCGACGGGCGACCGGACCCTTTACCCGCGACAGCTCTCAAGATCGTTCCCGTGCGAACCGCCAAAGTCGCAGGGCGTCAAATTCCTGTTTCCTGGAACGTCCAGATTCCCAGTCGCGGCTTTGACGTCACGACCCAGCCTCTGAACGACCATGCGTGGATGTCAACGTCCATCCCGTACTGGGAAGGCCCGATCGCCTTCGAGGGCAGTGTCAGTGGCAGGGGTTACCTGGAGATGACCGGGTACTAGCCCAAACCAAGGGTAGCGGGAAGGTGATGGGGGCAGCTTCTATCGCACCTGCCTGATGGTTGCGTGACCACGCTTTGCGATCGTGTCGTGCTGGCGGAGAGTTTTGAGACCGCCGGGAGTGGTACGTCCCCGTCACGGGCCGGGTTTCGCCAACGTCCGGTCCGCCATCTTCTTGACTCGAAGGCAGGAGCGTCGCGGGCCGCTAGGCGCAAAAGCGCGAGTAAGATTTCGGGGTAGGAGAGGGATGGATCCCAGAGCGCTTCTTCGCTTGGGGCTTGGGGCGCGCTCTGGGATCACTAGCGCAAACGGTGGTTGGGCCAATGCCGGTTGACGCTTCAGTACCAATGGCGGCGGAACGTAGATTCGGCAATGCAACTAGGACCTTTGTCACTCTGCTTCAGACCAAAGTCTAGGTTGAATCGTCCTGCCGTCTCATTCCTTCCCGTCCAAGATAATCCGAAGGATCCGGATCATATCGGCCGCGTCGAGGAGCGCGGCTTTTACGTAGCCATCGGTTCGCCTTTCGATGCCCACCGCGGTGGTCTGCGGACCGATTACAGGATCGGCTGAATGCGGCTCGGAGGGATTCCGACTTGGGCGCGCATCTGTCGAATGATGACCGCGGCACGCTCGATCAGCCGGCGCTTTTCCAGGGCGGTAGCGCCCCGCCTGGCGCTCGACAATTAGGCTTGCTTGATGGCGGCCAGATCTCCGGCCGATACTCAAAGCAGAACCAATCACGGTTTGGGCTAAAAGGATCGCATAAGGCATCGTCATGAACTCCGACGGCGAAATGGTTCGGGTCGCTTCCGCTGTGTTCAATGGAAATCCCAATGCGGGCGCTTTTCTCGCACCTTCGAGAAGGAACCGTCTTGGCAATGCTTCCGACGTCTTTCCCTAGGGAGCCAGCAACAGCTTGCCGGTGGTCCCCCGGCTTTCCATGTCGGCATGCGCACGGGCGGCATCAGAAAGCGGGTAGGTTCCGCCGACGTGCAGCTTGAGAGACCCATCCTCAATCCACCGGAACAGTTGTCTGCTACGGGCGCGAAGAAGGTCCGGAGTGCTGATGTGATCGAAAAATGTCGCGTAACCGATCTTGATGCTCTTCGGCAGGCTCATGATGTCGAGCGGCCCCGGACCGCCAAGCACCGGTCCGTACCAGCAGAACGTGCCGGAGCGACGAAGCGCGGCGAGCGATCCCTGAAACGTCTTGGGGCCTGAACCGTCATAAACGACGCTTACACCTTGTCCGCCTGTGAGATGCAAAACCTCATTGGCGAAGGTTCCCTCCATGTCGACGATAACGTGGCTCGCGCCAACTGCCTTTGCGATTTCAACCTTGTCGGTGGACGAAACGCGTCCAATCACCATTCCGCCCCTCAGCCGGATGATCTGTGTCAGGAGCAGGCCGACACCACCGGCCGCGGCGTGAACGAGCGCGGTGTCTCCAGGCTGGACCGAGTAGAAATCGGTGGCGAAGTGGCTCGCGGTTAGTCCTTGCATCATGACGGAGGCCGCCGTCTGGTCATCAATCGTGCCGGGAAGTCGTACGAGCGCGTCCGCGGAAATCAGGACGTGAGAAGCGTAGCTTCCGGGCGCGTAGACCCAGGCGACCCGGTCTCCGATGGCGAAATCATCGACCCCATCGCCAAGCGCAACGATGCGTCCCGCACCTTCGACGCCGAGGATTTTCGGGTTCGGCCTGTCTGTCCATGCCATACCCTGGCGTACTCCGATATCCATGAAGTTCACGCCTGCAGCGGCGACTTCGACCACCACATGGCCCGGTGTGGCGACCGGGTCGGGAAGGTCGACAAATTCCATCATGTCGGTGCCACCGATTCCATTCATAACCACGGCTTTCATGATCTTCCTTTCTTGACTAATCATTCCAGAAATTAGCAAAAAATTTTGCGCTACGTCAGCGCCTGAAGCGCGAGGTGGGCGAGGGAATTGAGCGCTCCAGGGTCTGCGCCGCCGCGCGCAGCGATGCGGATGCCGGCGATGTTCGCGAAGAGGAAATTGGCAGCTTCTTCTGTGGAGAGCGTTGCGTCCAGGTCCCCGTCCGCTTGAGCCTCGCTGATGCGTTGCTTGGCAGCATGCTTCAATCGTCGGTCAGCGACCTGATGAATTGCTGTAAGATCAGGCCGGCTCTGACCGAACTCGCAGATTGAACTCACGCCAAGACACGGCTGGGAGGCATTCTCAGCCACCCGCTCCATCATCTCCCGGATTCCGTCCCGGGCACGCGGCGCGCCATGCAGCATGGCGATGTGCGCGTCCGTTTCCGCGGCGGCGTAGCGCTCCACGGCAAGGCAATAGAGCTTCCATTTGTCGCCGAACGTATCATAGAGGCTCTGCCGGCCAATCTTCATTGCCCGTACGAGCATTTCGGTGGACGTGCCCTCGAAGCCATGTTCGCGAAACACCTGGATGGCGTCATCCAGCGCCTTTGTCCTATCGAATTCCTTTGTTCTCGCCATGTGCCTGATTTAGGCATTCTGGAATGATCTGTCAAGAAAGAACATCGCGAACCGTCGAGCCAACATGGGAGCTCAGTGAAGGGATGCTCCCTTTGGGATAATCCTCAACATCAGGATCGAATGTTGCTCAATCGCCTTCGCCGGGGACGAGAGCCAAGGGCCAGAGGATACGCGCCGACGTCGACGGGTAGATGTCTGCAAAGGCAGGCATCGTTGCGAGCAAGGACTCGGCGAGCGCAATCCCGAGGTCGCGTAGCAATACGCTGAAGGATGTTAGGCGGGGCGACAGGAATTGCGAATGCGGCTCTGGCGTCCGATGATCGCCATGTCTCGCCCCGGTCTTATCCCTGCTTCGACAAGCCCCCGGTTGATCGCCGGGCGATAGCCTTGGGTCGGCGCCTGGGATGGTTCAGACAGCCGCAATTCCCGAAAGATCGCACGCAAAAGAGCACATCGACTTTGGCGCGATGCCTCTTGTTCAGAGCGACTTCAACACGTCGCCAATTGCATCCAACAGCATGTCCGAGTTCTCGCGGGAGAAGGCGAGGGGTGGCCTGATTTTTAGAACATTGGCATTGGGGCCGGAGGCGCTGATGAGGATGCGGCGCTCTCGCAGACCATTGACGATCCGGGACGTCAGCGCGGCATCGGGGCTCTTGGCGGCAGGGTCAGCGACGATCTCGACGCCGATGAAGAGACCGGAACCGCGCACGTCCCCGATGGCGTGGTAGCGATCCGAAAGGCTCTTGAGGCCACCCATCAGGTAGGAACCGACCTCCAGCGCATTCTGCTGGAGGCCTTCAATGCGGATCGTGTCGAGCACTGCCTTGCCGGCCGCGGCGGCGACCGGATTACCGCCGAACGTGTTGAAATAGCGCGCCTTTGGGCCGAACTCGGCGATCACCTCGGGGCGCAGCACTATGCCCGCCATCGGATAGCCGTTGCCCATTGGCTTGCCGATCGTCACAATGTCTGGGGCAACGCCGTGGCGTTCGAAACCCCACATGGTTTCGCCCGTGCGGCCGAAGCCGGGCTGCACCTCGTCGGCGATGAAGAGGCCGCCAGCCTCGTGGATCGCGTCCACAGCCGGCTTGAGAAAACCTTTCGGGCCTTCGAAGATGCCGTCGCTGGAAAAGATCGTATCGGTGATCAGCATGGCCGGCTTGATGCCGTGACGTTTGAGATCGGCGATTGCGGCGCGCACGTCGTGGCCGAATTTTACCGCCATCTCTTCGGGCGAGTGACGGTAGCTGTCCGGCGCCGGCACGGTGCGCACATGCGGGCCGAGCGTCACGGATTCGCCCAGCGACGGCGAGAATTCCGCGACTGCGCTCGTCAGGCCGTGATAGGCGAGGTCCGTCGCGATGATGCCGGTGCCTCCGGTGACGAAGCGGGCGACGCGCACGGCGAGATCGTTCGCCTCACTCCCAGTGCAGGTGAACATGGCTTGGCTGAGCGCCTCGGGGAAGGTGGCCGTCAGCGTCTCGGCATAGTCGACGATGCCTTCGTGCAGGTAGCGTGTGTGGGTGTTGAGCACGGCGGTCTGCTTCGTTATCGCCTCCACCACGCGCGGATGGCAATGGCCGAGCGAGGCGACGTTGTTGTAGGCGTCGAGATAGCGCTCGCCGGCCGAGTCGTAGAGAAAAACGCCTTCGCCGCGCACAAGATGCAGCGGCTTTTCATAAAACAGGCGGTAGGCGGGACCGAGCACTTTTTCTCGGCGCGCGATAAGCGCCCGTTCGCTCTCGCCGAGCCGCTCGAAATCTGCACGCGAAAAAGCATTCACCATCGACATGATCAAGCCTCGGAAAGGTTGGGCGCGAGCCGTTTCAGCCCGGCCGGAGTGAGATCGACTATGTTCTGCAGGCCGCGGCATGCGGTAGCGTGGTTGCGCATGATATAGGTCCGGTTCTCCGGAAAACGTGCGGAACGCCACTCCGCGATGATGATGGACATGGCGAGGCGGGAACGGGCGAGAAGCGGTAGCAGCTCGATTTCGGCCGGCTCCAGCGCGCGCGCCGACAGGAAGCCTTCGAGGAACGCACCCGTGCGGGCGGCCCAGTTGTCGGTTGCAAGGTGATAGGAGAGGGCGACGGCAAGGTCATTAATCAGCGGCGCATGCACCATGTCGCCGAAGTCGATGATGCCGACGACCTTCGTCGGCTCCGCCGGATCGAGCAGGATGTTGTGCGGGTTGAAATCGTTATGGATGATCTGCCGGCGCTTGATCGTGGCGATCGCCGGCAGCGACCGTTCGAACTCGGCGAGTATGGCTTCCACCTGCGCTCGGCGCTCCATGCCGACATGGTCGACCAAGGCGACCAGATCGAGCGTATGGGAAATGTCCCACATCAGCTTTCCGGCGGGCGGCCGGCCATCGTAGTCCTCGAGACCTAGTCCAAGTTCCGCGAGTGCCCGGCCGACGTTGCGGCTCTGCGTTTCTGAGGCCGAGGTGCGGTATTGCAGTTCGCCGCCGAGGAACGTGAGCAGGCGGATGATGCGCGGGCCGTCGGCGCTGGAAAGCGTGTGGTTCGGTTCGCCGCCAAGCGTCGGCACGACTCGCGGGACGGGCACGGCGGGAGCGGTGGCTTCGAGATGTAGCAGGGCCCCGTCCTGGAATTTGAGCGCTGCCGGATCTTCGGCGGGGTTGGCGATCTTGAGGATGAATTGCACGCCGTCAGTGCGCGTAAAGAGAAAGGTCTCGTCGCGCTCGCTGGAAAGACGCTTCACCGCGCCGGCGAAACCATAGACGACTGCAACGGCGGACTCAGCTTCATCGGGCGACGTCACGCTCCACGTCGCCGACATGGAGTCCGGTTTCTCGGCGGCGGGCGATTGCTCCGTCATACTTGCTCCGTTGGCGCGGTTTTCCGCATTTCCTTCGATTGTCTGTGCCGTTTGCTGACCACGGCGCCGACTGCATTGCCCGGCAAGCCGTTTGGCGAATGCCCAAGACATGTCATACTTGAAACACAGTGAAAAAGATGCATCAAGTATCTTATTATTCCATTTTGCGGACCAGTTCCATGCCTCAATTCACGTCACTGGATCATGAGAACCTCAACAGCGTCGTATATGGTGCGTTGTGCGATGCCCTGATCCAGGGACGGTTCCAACCCGGCGATCGGCTGAAGATCCGGGATCTGGCAGAGCAATTCGGCACGAGCGTCACGCCGATCCGCGACGCAATCCTTCGGCTTGCCAATGACGAGGCGATCATCTTCCGCTCGCCGCGTGATATCCGCATCCCGGGTTTAAGCGAAAACCGCTACCGCGAGATCCGCGCAATACGGGTGCGCCTGGAGGGGCTGGCGGCGGAGACTGCCGCCCAAGTGGCGACGAGCGCGGATATCGAAGCGTTGGAACGGATCTTGCGCGAAAACGAACAAGCAATCGAGGCTGGCGACCGGCTGAAGGGCACGCAACTCAACCAGGCCTTCCACTTCCTGTTGCCGCAGATCGCCGGGCTGCCGGTGCTGAACGGCATCCTGCGGCGGCTCTGGCTGCAGATGGGACCGCACATTTCCGATGCTTATATAGAGGGCGGACGTGCGATGATCGACCATCACTACCCGGTTGTCGAAGCCCTGAAACGGCACGATTCCGCCGCCGCCTCGATGGCGATCGTCGACGACATCCTGCTCGGTGGCAAGCCGATCCTCGCGCGCATCGAACGGGGCAGTGAGCGGGAGGCGCGCCCGGCCTGACACCGCTTGGAAGAGGAGGCTTGCAATTCATGGGCGGCCCATTACGATGTATCAAGCATCAAGAGGGAACGCTCGCATGACCGAAGAATGCCGCTACATGTTGCTTACGGGTGCGAGCCGCGGGATCGGGCATGCGACGGTCAAGCTCTTCCAGTCGAAGGGCTGGCGCATTCTCACCGTATCCCGCCAGTCCTTTTCCGAGGAATGCGCCTGGCCGTCCGCCCGCGAGAGCCATATCCAGGCGGACCTTGCGGATCTCACGCAGATTGACCGCCTGGCAGCGACCGTGCGCGAGCGCCTGCCGAAAGGTCGGCTGCACGCGCTCGTCAACAATGCAGGCATTTCTCCGAAGGGGCCGGGCAAGAGCCGCCTCGGTGTGCTGGATACGGATGCCGATGTCTGGACGCAGGTGCTCAACGTCAATCTTGTCTCGACCGCTTTGATCGCCCGCGCGCTCATGCCGGAACTGGAAGCGGCGAAGGGCTCGATCGTCAATGTTACGTCCATCGCCGGCTCTCGCGTTCACCCTTTCGCAGGCGTTGCCTATGCGGCGTCCAAGGCGGCGCTTGCCTCACTGACCCGCGAAATGGCGCACGAATTCGGCCAACGCGGTGTAAGGGCGAATGCCATCGCGCCGGGCGAGATCGAAACGTCGATCCTGTCGCCCGGAACGGATGAACTGGTGGCGGCGGAAGTGCCGATGCGAAGGCTGGGCGAACCGCGCGAAGTCGCGGAGACTATCTATTTCCTCTGCACCGAGCCGTCGTCCTACATCAACGGCGCGGAAATCCACATCAACGGAGGGCAGCACGTCTGACAACGGTCAAAACCGGGAGAACCCCGTTGACCGGCAATGACCAGAACGCATCCATCGGTCGAAACGCCCAGGGGAGAAAGGGCGCGAAGGCCGGTGAGGCCGCAGCCACCGCCGCAAACAGGACGGGGTCAACGGTCTGCATGGGATCGTCATCGGAGCCGCAGAGGCTCTTTCATAAACGAAGAAAAGGGGAATGCCATGAAGACAAATTTTAAGTCGGGTGTCCTGGCGGCGGCGGCCGTCGTTCTGTCGGCGGGTCTTGTTGCGCCGGTTTTCGCGCGAGATCTCACAGTCGTTTCATGGGGCGGAAACTATCAGGATGCCCAGCGCAACATCTACTTCAAACCGTTCTCCGAAAAGATCGGCAAGCCGGTACTCGACGAAGCCTGGGACGGCGGCATCGGCGTCATCCAGTCGAAGGTGAAGGCCGGCGCACCGAACTGGGATGCCGTGCAGGTGGAGGCCGAAGAACTGGCGCTCGGCTGTGCTGACGGCCTCTATGAAAAGATCGACTGGGACAAGATGGGCGGGAAGGACAAATTCCTAGATTCCGCCGTCAATGACTGCGGTGTCGGCGCCATTGTCTGGTCCACGGCCATCGCCTATGACGGCGATAAGCTGAAGGAAGGCCCGACTTCCTGGGCGGACTTCTGGAACGTCGAAAAGTTCCCCGGTAAGCGCTCGCTGCGCAAGGGCCCAAAATACACGCTGGAATTCGCGCTGCTCGCCGATGGTGTCTCCAAGGATGAGATCTATGACGTTCTCGGCACGGAGGAGGGGGTCGCCCGCGCCTTCAAGAAGCTCGACGAATTGAAGCCTAACATCGTCTGGTGGGAATCCGGCGCACAGCCGTTGCAGTTTCTCGCATCGGGTGAAGTCGCCATGACTTCGGCCTATAACGGCCGCATCACCGGCATCAATCGGTCGGAAGGCAAGAACTTCAAGGTTGTCTTCCCCGGCAGCATTTATGCCGTCGATAGCTGGGTGGTGTTGAAGGATGCGGAGAACAAGGATGCTGCGCAGGACTTCATCGCTTTTGCGAGCCTGCCGGAAAACCAGGCGAAGCTGCCGGAATTCGTGGCATACGGTCTGCCGAACAAGGAGGCTGCGTCCAAAGTGCCGGCGGATTTCTCCAAGGACCTGCCAACCGATTCTGCCAACATGACGGATGCCATCCCGCTCAATGTCGACTTCTGGATCGACAATGCCGAAACGCTGACGCAGCGTTTCAACGCCTGGCTCGCCCAGTAAGAACATCCGTGGTGAGGGGCGCTCCGGCGGGGCGCCCTTTCCTGCATGGCCGGGTGCGTTTCTTAAGGACGCAGCCTTCGCCTTTAGCGATGGAGTCTTCCGTGGCCGAATTCATTCGATTTGACCGCATCACGAAATTCTACGGCCCGCTCTGCGTGGTCGAAAATCTCGATCTCGGCATCGGGAAGGGTGAGTTCGTCAGCCTGCTCGGCCCGTCCGGCTCGGGCAAGACGACGCTTCTGATGATGCTTGCTGGCTTCGAGCAGCCGACCGCGGGCGAAATCCTGCTCGACGGAACTGCCATCAATGCGGTGCCCACCTACAAGCGGGACATGGGTGTAGTCTTCCAGAGCTACGCGCTCTTCCCGCATATGTCAGTCGGCGACAACATCGCTTTTCCGCTCCAGATGCGGGGCATTGGCAAGGCGGGGATCGACGAGCGCGTCAAGCGTGCACTCGACATGGTGCAGCTTTCGACCCTTTCCGACCGGCGCCCTTCGCAGCTCTCCGGTGGCCAGCAGCAGCGCGTGGCTCTTGCCCGGGCGCTCGTCTTCGAACCGCGTGTCGTGCTGATGGACGAGCCACTCGGCGCGCTTGACAAGCAACTGCGCGAGCAGATGCAGCTCGACATTCGCGATCTGCACCGCCGCCTCGGCCTAACGATCGTTTTCGTTACGCATGACCAGTCCGAAGCGCTTACGATGTCGGATCGCGTCGCCGTCTTCAACAAGGGCAAGATCGAACAAATCGGTACACCCCGCCAGGTCTACGACGAACCGGCGACGCGCTTCGTCGCCGAATTCATCGGCGAGACCAATCTCGTCGAAGGTGTCGTGGAAACCGTGCAAGGCGCGGAAGCAACCGTGCGTCTTCCTTCCGGGGCGCAAATCGTGTCGGCGGTTTCCGGCAGCATCGCTTCCGGCCAATCCGTCTTTCTCTCCATCCGTCCGGAACGGGTTGATCTCAGCGAGACGCGGAGTGAGGGGCGAAACGTCTTGGAAACGGAAGTTACGGATTCCGTTTATCAGGGCGATCATTTGCGCGTGCAATTGCACAACGCCACTCACCCATTGATCGCCAAGCTCGGCAGAAGGTCGCGCGAGTTTCCGCCGGGCACCAAAGTCTTCGCGGCGTTTTCGGCCGGCGATTGCCGGGTCATTGCGCCATGAGTGCAGCCTCCTCCCGCACTCGACGATCGCTGCTTCTTCTAGCGCCGCTGCTTTTCTTCCTCATCGGCTTCTTCGTCTGGCCGCTCTTCAGCATGATGTCGCAGTCCGTGTCGGACCCGGCCGTGCTGCGGCTGTTGCCACGCAGCGCCGAGGTTCTGGCCGATTGGGACCGCAACTCCCCACCCACCATTCCCATGCAGACGGCACTGATGAAAGACCTGAAAGCCGTCAACGACGATCAGGCGCTAGGCGACATGGTGCGGCGCCTCAACAGCGCCCGCTCGGGTTTTCGCACGCTGATGGGGAAGACGACGAGTGCATTGAAGGAAACGGCCAACCCGCCCGTCGACCTCGTTTCCATCGACAAACGCTGGGAAAAGCCGGAATTCTGGCTGGCAATCGCAGATGCACTCTCGCCCTATACCGACCGCAACCTGCTCGCCGCCGTCGATCTGGGCCGCAATGCGGCTGGTGATATCGAGCATCTGCCGCCCGACCAATCCGTCAACGGCGTGATCCTCATGCGCACCTTCTGGATCGCCGCGCTTGTCACCTTCGCCTGCGTTTGTATCGGCTTTCCCTATGCCATCATTGCCGCCTCGCTCGACGGCTGGAAGCGGGATCTGATGCTTGGCGCCGTACTGTTGCCGCTGTGGACGTCGCTTCTGGTGCGCACCGCGGCCTGGTTCATCCTGTTGCAGGAGCAGGGTCTCATCAACGATCTCTTGCGCGCCATCGGCCTCATCGATGCGCCGCTGGCACTGATCTTCAACCGGACCGGTGTCATCATCGCCATGACCCATGTGCTATTGCCGTTCATGGTCCTGCCGATCTATTCCGTTCTCATCACCATCCCGAAGAACCTGATGCCGGCCGCCGCCTCGCTCGGCGCGCACCCGCTGCGCGCCTTCCTGCGTGTGCTGCTGCCGCTCAGTCTCAGGGGTGTGGCATCCGGCGCTCTGCTCGTCTTCATCTCGGCGATCGGCTACTACATCACGCCGGCGCTGATCGGCGGACCGAGCGACCAGATGATCTCCTCGATCATCGCCTTTTACGCCACGGGGTCGGCGAACTGGGGCATGGCAGGTGCACTCGGGGTCGTACTGCTCGTCGCGACACTACTGCTCTACAGCGTCTACGCGCGGCTCTCCAGCGACGAAGTTGGGGGGCGCTGACCATGCCGATGAAAGTTGCCAAAGCCACCTTCGCCATGCTGACGATCATCTTCCTCGTCGCGCCACTCATTGCCATCCTGCCGCTCGCCTTCACCTCGAGCGTGATCCTCACCTATCCAATCCCGTCGTGGTCCCTGCGCTGGTTCGAGGAACTCTTCTTCGCGGACGCCTGGCGACGGGCAATCTTCAACAGCCTGATCATCGGCACGGGCACGACGTTGCTCGCAACCGCTCTTGGCACGGCCGCGTCGCTGGGCCTGCGCAACCGCCTCCTTTTCTTTCGCGGCTCGATGCGCACACTCTTCCTGCTGCCCATGGTGGTGCCGGCCGTCGTGCTGGGTGTCGGCATGCAAGTGCTGCTGGCGGGCTTTGGCCTCACCAACAGTTACATCGGCGTGATCATTGCCCACACAGTCGTGGCGGTGCCCTTTGTGGTGGTGAGCGTCACCGGTGCGCTGGCCGGCATCGACGAACGCGTCGAGCTTGCGGCCCAGAGCCTCGGAGCTTCGCCGGCCACGGTGTTCCGCCGTATCACCCTGCCACTCGCCATGCCGGGCGTACTCTCTGGCGCTGTGCTCGCCTTTGCGACGTCGTTGGACGAAGTCGTCCTCACGCTCTTCGTCGCAGGCCCGAACCAGCGGACGTTGGCACGGCAGATGTTTTCCAGCATCCGTGAAAATATCAGCCCTGCAATCGCGGCAGCGGCATTTCTCTTCATCGCAGGAACGGTCTTGATCGGCCTCGTTGTCGTTGTGTCGCGGTCGATCATGGCGGAGCGGCGCTAAATCGTTCAAGGCCGTAGTGAATGGCCTGCACCATCGCTGACATCCCTTGCTTGCAAGGCCGATATCGGATATATATCCTGATATAACACCGAGGCTGGCCGTGAGCAATTCCGCACAGAAGAGAGCGATCCAGAATTACCGCGCGCGCTTGACGCAGCGCGGCTACAAGCGCTTCGAGGTCATGGCGCTGGAATCCGACCGCGAGCTGATCCGATCCCTTGCACGGCAACTGGCCGAGGAGGGACCTGAAGCGGACCAGGCGAGGCAGGCAGTGAAGGCCCTCGTTGCAGGTGAACCGCCGAAAGTCGGTGGTATCCTGTCGGCGCTCCGACGCTCGCCACTTGTCGGCGCTGATCTCGACCTGTCTCGTCCGCGCGAGGAAGGCCGCAAGGTCGATCTGTGACACGTTATCTCCTCGACACGAACATCATCAGCTATATCGTCAAGCCGCAACCTTCGGAACTGCTGCTCGCTTGGTGGGCTGAGCAGCGCGACGAAGATCTGTTCGTCGCCTCGCTGACAATTGCCGAAATTCGACGCGGCATTCTGGAAAAGCCCCGCGGCAAGAAGCGGGACGTGCTTGATGCCTGGTTCTCTGGGCCGGAAGGCCCGCAGGAATTGTTCGCTAATCGTATCCTTCCGTTCGACGACAAGGCAGCCCTGATCTGGGCGCGATTGATGGCCGAAGGCAAAGCCACAGGTCGTCCGCGCAGCGCGCTTGACATGATCATCGCTGCCGTCGCGGGGGCCAATGATTGTGTGGTGGTCACGGACAACGAAAAGGACTTCAAGGGGCTCCAGATCGTCAACCCTTTGCGACTTGGAGCCGGAGGGGAAGAGAAATGACGGCGACTGCGCCTGGTCCGACAGAATGCGCTCGTCGCAGGACAGCCCGCGGACGCGCCGTTTGCTTGGTGATGAAATGCGCGCCCGTCATCCACGTGAGATGACGGAAGGGATTTTTCAATCGTTCGCAAGCGGAAATGGTAGTTCAGCAATCATGCGGCGTTCGAAGTCAGTTCCATAATGTATGTTATGCAACAACGGTCTGTAGCCGCAAAGTTAAAGTGTCCTGTTTCTGCAAAGTAAGAATGTCACTCTCCCCGGGTTTTGATGACCTGGGAGATTGCGGATGGGATTGATTGCGATGAGCGAGCGTGACCTGCAGCGGATCGAGATTTTGTCGAAAGTGACCGCCGGGCGGATGACGTTGGCGTCGGCGGCGCGCGTGCTTGAGCTGAGCACCCGCCAGGTGCGTCGGTTGCTGGAGCGGATCAACACCGGCGGTGCGGCTTCGATCCGGCATAAGGCAATCGGCCGGCCCTCGAACA